>JAGFXV010000280.1 GCA_017861475.1 Bacillota bacterium
AAAATTAATTAAACAGGAGGTTATGATCATGGAAGATATTAAGAATCTGCCGGATGCGTGGGAAATGTTAGACCGGTTGGGCGAAGAAGTGAACGGAAAAAACGAGTTATATGATATCTACTATACAATTTCAACTGCCCTGTTTGATTATCGGCAAAAACATAATCTATCACAAAGAGAACTAGCGGAAAAGCTGGGCGTTACTAAGTCTATGATGGCAAAATTGGAAAGCGGCGACTACAACTATTCAGTAGAACAACTATGGAGTATTGCTGCTAAACTGGGTTTCAAATTCTATATTGTATTCCAGGAAACTTGAAATATAGGTCTTTTGTTTGAAATCCAATCTTCATTCAAGTGCCCATCGTGCACCTCTTCTCTTACTGATTAACAATACTTTTCCTCTGGAGGTTTCTTTTGTTTACATTTAAACCGAATATATTAACATTTATACAACTCACCTGTTTTAAAAAAATTCAAAACGGCTGAATTGTCAAACTAATTGACCCCTTTGTTTTAGACTACTTGGCTAAGGTGAATTCTTAAAACAGTATGTAAAATTAATCTTCAGGTTTTTTCCCCGATAAAATTTCATAAGAGATATCAACATTACTTTTGTCAACATATATTCCATCATGCGTGAAATGATATGCAGTAAACAAATAGAAACTTGCAAGCCCAAATTGTAGATTTTGTTTTAATGCATTTAACATAACAAAAAATCCTGTTTTCCCATAGTCCGGTTGCCATCGAAACTGAATCATATGTCCTTTATCTATTTTCTCAAAATCAGTAAAAAAAGAAGAAGTGTCAGAACAAGGGTGCGAGAACTGGCAGAGAAAGGCATAGTTATGAGCAAAAACACTATCATAAATCTCACTTGCACTGTTTGCCTTCAAGAAATTATCCAGAGCCCTTATCATGGCTGATATAGTCGGAGTCTCAGTTCTAAAAAAAGCAGATTCACTTTCTCTAAGTACAGGGTTATTATAGAATGCTGCTCCGAAAAAGGTTTTTGAAATAAAACGCTGAAATTTCATATAGTCTTTGTCTTTTAATGCTTCTAATAGCACTTCAAGACATAAACATATTAAACCAGCCAATTCCATATGATGCCTTATAAGAATAGCTGTTGAATATAAATCTCCACTATTTAGTAAAGTTATCATAGAATTTTCAAGATATTTCATTTTAACAACACAACTCTGGCTTAAACCATTTATCCAACAATTAATATCATCTGGTTCAGATATAATTGTCGACATCTTATCAGTTTTCTTTGTATTATCAATTGAATTTAACATTATTGGTTCATAATAGTTTATCAACTTTATTGAATTGTAAAAAATTCGGTATTTATCAATTTCTCGAGCTACCTTTTTTTCTTTTCTTGAAAGGTTAACAATATCGATAAAATCCAAAATTTCCACATCCTCCATAAATCCAATTTAAAATAGTTACCCCACGATATCAATCGCGTTATCCTTTATCTTCTTGACCGTCTCAACAATCTTCTTTTGCTTAGATCCGTCAAACAGTTTTATGAAACTCTGTGGATGATCAAAAGGTGGCTTCATTAACTCGGATACGTTTTCCATATAGCCGTTTTGTACGACGTAATCAATGACCTTTTTTACAAAAACGATCTGGGCCTGGCTGAGGGACTGATCGTTGATGAATTCTGAGAAGGCTATGTTAGCCGCTTCATATTCCAATTTGGCAATCTTGCGTACCAGCAGGCCAAAAGGCGTGTCCTGGAATTCCCGTTTATAGTCCTCGGCTGTACCCAGTTCCCCGGTCAATATGTGTTCCAGACTCTGATAGTCCAGCGCCGTCAGCGGAATATTGTTGCGCAATTTATATATTGCGATCTGGTCACGGTTTTCCTCAATGTATCGATTCACTTTCAGCTTGTAATCTTCAAACGTATAAGCCGGTGCGATTCCTTCTCCTTCTTTAACCTCGAGAACCTCATCGGTCAAATTGGTATACACCGTGTTTACTCCGCCTTCGTCAACAATAAACTTGATCAGGCTGCGCAGTTCTATCCTTACCTTCTCAAAGTTTAAAATATCAGAGCTCCGCCAGAATTCATCTGTCCCGATGGTATTGATGAATTCAATTTTCTCTTTGACCTGGGGAATGGTCGCGCGTTTAGCCAAACCGGCGCAGACATTGGTCAGCTGCCTTTGGGCCTTTTTAAAATAGGGCATGCCCTCGATGTGGGCAATCATCATACCGTACATGAAATTATCAAAGCGTTTGGCAAACTCGTCCGTATCATCCATGTAAACAACCGGTGCCAAATGAACGATCAAATCATGTTTGTCCAAATCAGAAAGGTAAACGAAAGCCTCCGCCATTTTGTACTTTTCGATGTACTGCAATTGCAGTTTCACCGATATGAGTTCGGTATTCAACGTGTTTATCTGCGACAGGACAGCTTCGATGAGACTTATACGGATAGCCTGATACGGTTCATCGATAAAGGCAGCGTGCTGCAAGTGATGGATCAAGCGAATTCGTTTGGCAAAAATCGCCTCGGTCAGGCTTTGCGCTTCATTACCCTGCTTCCCGTCCTGGTTGACCCGGAAGAATTCAAAGTTGCCCAGATAATCGGCGATCAGAAAATGGGTTTTATCCTGCTCTTCCCCGAACAGATTTTTGCACAGCCTGGTGCCCCGGCCAATCATCTGCCAGAATTTTATTTTCGACCGGACCCGTTTGAAGAAAACCAGATTTACAATCTCGGGAACATCAATGCCGGTGTCCAGCATATCCACAGACACGGCAATATGCGGATCTTTGTCGGCAATTTTAAAATCGGTGATGAGGGTTTGCGCATAGCTGTCGTCACAGACCACCCGCTTGGTAAAGCCGCCGTGATACTGGGGATACAGTTTGTTGAATCGCTCAACGATGTATTGGGCGTGCTTTTTATTCTGGGCGAAGATAATGGTTTTGCCCAGCCTGTCCCCGCCGGCGACTCTGATGCCTTTGGTCATCAAATCTTCCAGCACCATGTCGACGGTCGACTGGTTAAAGATAAATTCATTCACTGCCGGTGGCGGAATAAAGTCGGGCATTTCGCCGTCTTCATCGGTGAAATCCTCTTCATAGCGAGCCTTGTCTTCCTCAGAAAGTTCATCGTAACAAATGCCTTGCTCCAGGAACTTGGTTCTGACCTCTATATTATGGTAGGGAACCAGAACGTGGTCTTTCTCTACCGCGGTTTCATAATCATAAGCGTAGGTCGGCACACCGCTCTCCATCTCAAAAAAATCATAGGTATTGCGATCGACCTCAGTCTTGGGAGTTGCGGTCAAACCGAGCAGCTGGCCGTCAAAATACTCGAAAATAGCCCGGTATTTTTTAAAAATGCTGCGGTGGGCTTCATCGATGATAATCAAGTCAAAATGGGCCGGGGTAAACAGCCGTTGACCATCCGCGTTTTTGGCTGAATCAATAGCATTGAGCATGGTTGGGTAGGTGGAAAATACAATCCGGGCGGTTTTGTCTTCCTTGTTACTGAGCAAATTGCACAGGGACATATCCGGCAGATAATTCTTAAAATCATCTTTGGCCTGTTTTACCAGAGCGGTCCGGTCGGCTAAAAACAACGTATTGGTTACATACCCGCCCCGGGACAAAACGTCGGTTAGGCTGGAAGCGGTTCTGGTTTTACCCGTACCGGTTGCCATGACCAGCAGGGAT
>JAGFXV010000281.1 GCA_017861475.1 Bacillota bacterium
TGATATGGTTCCAGCCCGAAAGACATTTTCACTGCCGAACAGCTCTTCCACATATTGATGGGCACGGCTCTGATAGTCGCCGGAAAAATTAAGATCTATATCAGGTGTTTTGTCCCCGTCAAATCCCAGGAAGGTTTCGAAAGGTATATCAAAACCGTCCTTGAGCAACGGGCCTGCACAGCGGGGACATGTTTTATCTGCAAGATCGGCACCGGATCCTGCTTCACCGTCACAAAAGAATTCGCTGTAATGACAGTTGTTACAAAGATAATGCGGAGGCAGTGAATTAACTTCCGTTATGCCGGTCAGATATGCCACCAGGGAAGAACCAACCGAGCCTCGTGATCCTACCAGGTAGCCGTCTTCATTCGATTTCTTGACCAGCTTGTGGGCAATCAGATAAAGCACGGAAAACCCATGGGTGGTAATGGAATCCAGCTCACGCCTGAGTCTGGCTTCTACGATTTCCGGCAACTGTTCCCCATAACGCAGATGGGCATTTTGCCAGGTCAGGTCGGTTATTTCCTGTTCAGCACTGTCGATCTGGGGAGGGTAAAATCCATCCGGCACCGGCTTTAGCTGCTCAATCAGGGCAGCGATCCGGTTGGGATTTTCAATCACCACCTGTCGGGCAATATCATCTCCCAAATAGGCGAAATCGTTCAGCATTTCATCAGTTGTCTTGAAATAAAGCGGCGCCTGGGCATCGGCATCCTCGTAACCCTGCCCGGCCTGAATGATGGTACGGTAGATCTGATCCTGGGGTTCAAGGAAATGTACATCACCGGTAGCCACGACCAGCTTGTGGTGTTTTTCTCCCAGTGCAATAATCCGGCGGTTCAAATCCATAAGCCCTTCTTCCGACTGAACCCGGCCTTCCTTGATCAAAAATTGATTGTTGCTTAAAGGCTGTATTTCCAGATAATCATAAAATCCGGTGATGTCGTTCAATTGCTTTTCATCCGCATCGTTCAGCAGAGCCTGGTACAATTCCCCGGCCTCGCAGGCAGATCCCAACAATAGTCCTTCACGGTAACGTTGAAGATCGGAGCGCAGCATTTTAGGTTTGCGATAGAAATTATCCAGATAGGACAGGCTGATCAGTTTATAAAGATTCTTCAAGCCGGTCCGGTTTTGGGCCAGCAATATGATATGAAAAGGGCGTTCTTTTTTATCTTCTTCGACCAGATAAGCCTCGACCCCATATATGATTTTTAGGTTTTTTCCTGATGGCAGCGCGTTCACCGCAGAAAAAGCCAGCGGGAAGGCCTGTATGCAGCCATGATCGGTTATGGCAATCGCCGCATGACCCCATGCAGCAGCTTTGTTGACCAAATCTTTGACTTCACCCAATCCGTCCATGGCGCTCATTTTGGTATGGATATGAAGTTCGATTCTTTTTTCCGGACTTTCGTCAAGGCGCTCGCGGCAGTTTAGCTTGTTGCAGCTTTCCATATACAGCACCGCTTCTTTGATAAACGGATCAAAACGAATCGGCCCCTTGACCTTGATGTACTCACCGATTTCAATGTTATCTTCTTTAGATGAATCAATAAATGTTTTTAGGATAATGGTGTCGGTATAATCAGTCAAATAATAACTGACCACCAGACGCCCGTCTTTAAGGCTGCTGGTCTCCTTGAACCATACTTCCCCTTCGGTTACGGCTGTTTTCATGCCTTCCTGCAATTCATTGACCGGCAGGGAGGGAGCCTTTATGATCCCGGAAGCGGTTTTTCTGTTCTGACCAAAGCTACGCTTTTTCTTGCTCTCCTCAGGTGCTGTTGGAATGATTTCCGGCTCCTGCTGTTTGATCCAGGTGACCTGGGAGCTAATCGTCTTGTGTTCACGGCAAACGACTCTTACCAATGGACTCAGACGATACTCCTGCCGAAACCAGTCAGCCAGTCTGGAACATACATCATCATCGATAATTTTCTGATAGTGATCCAAATGTTCGGCAATCAAATCAATACGATCGTGGGTGATCTTCCATTCAAGAGCAGGGAGGGCTTTTTCCGCAGAGCAACCGGGGAAACAACCAGTTGCCCAGTCTTCCCGTCGTTTATTCAGAATTTCTTTTATTATGCCGGCATGATCAGACAAAGCGGGGATCAAATCGATCTGATCCAGAAAAGACAATTTGCCGCGCAGGGCAATTTCAGTAGCGCGTAGTTTGGCTTCCGGTATGGGCTCGGACAGACGCAGATAAATCTTCCAGCGCCGAGAGGCACTTGACACTTCAACTTTTTGAATGAATGCTGCTTCCCATATGCAAGCCAGTTCCGGTTCCAGTTTATCAAGTACAAAACTGTAAAAAGAAATGGCCATAATAACCCTCCTGTTGTCAGGCAAAGCCCTGGTTCAAGTTACACTGCAGTTTGGTTTAAAAATGAAATGATGTTAATTGAGCCGGTCAATATGATGCAGTCCCTGTATATTGGATAATCTTTCAATCACTTGCGAGACACTTGTTTCAGGAGGCAACTGCAGCAGCAATTCTATTTCCAGTTGATTTTCTGACTCCTCTCGATCAAGGTTTATTTCTTTGATCAGTACATCCATTTCTCCAAGAATCGAACCGATGATGCCAACCTGTCCGGGCTGGTCATCCACCAGCATAACAATGCCTTTATAGAGGCGCATGCCGGTAAAGCGATGCTCAAATCTGGCAAAATAGATGAGGACAAACAGGATCAGAAAAGTAGCAACGATTGCCGCCATGTACATCCCTGCTCCGGCGGCCAGGCCTATACAGGCGACCACCCAAAGACCGGCGGCAGTTGTAAGGCCGCGGATGCTGGCGCCTTCCTTCATGATCGTGCCCGCCCCCAAAAAACCAATTCCGCTGATAACCTGAGCGGCAATACGTCCCGGATCAGCATTGACATGATGATAGAATTGGGTAAACATATCGATGGAAACGACCATGGCCAGGGCAGAACCGACACACACCACGGTATAGGTACGAAAACCGGCCGGGCGGTTAAGGCTTTCACGTTCAAGGCCCACGATTCCACCCAATATACATGCGAGAGACAGTTTGAAGACGATCTCCAGAGCTTCCATATATCACCCGTCCTAAATCTTTTTTGATCAGGAATTATGCCTGGTTCAATACTTCCATCACATAGTTAACCACTTCATCCATAGCCAGCAGGACATTTTCTTTTTCCCATCTTTTCTTCACTTCGACCTGATTTTCCTGCAGAGATTTGGGGCCAATTGTAATTCTGACCGGTATACCGATCAGATCGGCATCTTTGAATTTTACCCCGGCTCTTTCGTCGCGATCATCCAGAATGACCTCCACTCCCCGGGAGACAAATTCGCGATATAATCTCTCTGCCACTTCCATCTGTTCTTCCTTTTTGCTGTTGACCGGTACGATGATCAACTGATAGGGAGCGATGGGCAGAGGCCAGACAATCCCGTCCGCATCATTTTTCTGTTCCACCGCGGCCGCCATGGTACGGGAAACACCAATTCCGTAACAACCCATTACAATGGCCTGATCCTGACCATTCTGGTCCCGGTAGGTGGCTTCCATTGCATCTGAATATTTGGTTCCCAGTTTAAATATATGCCCGGCTTCAATGCCGCGGGTCGACTTTAGTGTTCCGCCGCAATGAGGACATATATCACCGGCTTCAGCATTGCGGACATCGATGATTTTTTCCGGAACAAAATCCCGTCCGAGGTTGAT
>JAGFXV010000282.1 GCA_017861475.1 Bacillota bacterium
AGATTTTAGCTTTAATCCCGCCGAGTATTTCCCTTTTGAAAACAACCACAACTTTATTACCATCCTTGCCAATGCCTTCATTAACTGCATTGAGAAATATTCGACTGATTTTATCGTTATACTGGATGACCTTCATACATTAGAGGATTTTAAAATTAAAGAACTCCTCGCCTGTATCATAAAGTACAAACCCAATCATGCCTGCTTTTGCCTGAGCAGCCGGGAAATTCCCTGGCAGGAGCTGGCCCCTTTTCGTTTAAGGGGCAGTATTTTAGAGCTTACTCAGCAAGATCTGGCTTTTAGCAGGAGCGAAACCCTGCAAATCCTGGGTTTTGAAGATGAAAATATATTTCATATCACCGAAGGTTGGCCCATTGCGGTTTGTTCCTTCAAGGTCCTATTAGAAAATGGGGTGTCTGTTGTCGATATTCCCTTCTACGGCAAAGACACTTTGCATTCATACCTTCTTTACGAGTGTGTAAGCCGCCTTCCCTCAGAAATGATGGATTTTTTGAAAAATACCGCCTGCTTTGAGGAATTGGATCCGCAAATGTTCAATACGATTCTGGAAAAAAGAAACGCCAAACTCCTGTTTGAGAGCCTGGTGGCACGAAACATGTTCACCACCAAAACAAAAGACGGATATTATCGCTACCATCCGCTTTTCAGGGATTATTTACTGGAGAACGCCGACCATGGTCAGACGGCTTTATTGCTAAGCCGGGCTGCCCGTTATTATTTCGATATGAAACAGTATGACAAGGCTGCAGAATACGCCATTCGGTTAAAAAACAAGCACTTGCTGGAGCAAATCATTCTGATCAGCTATAGAGACTATATCCGCCGGGGAAGTTTCAGCAAGCTACGGTCGTGGTTCCAGGCACTCGGGGATGTAGGTACTCCCCAAAACCGGGAACTGCTGGTGGCCAAAGGAGCTTTTTTGTCCAGTATAGGAAATTTTCTCGAAGCCAAAACATGCCTGGATTCGGCCCTGCCTTTGCTGAATGAATTCGATGGCGAACTTTACATTGAAGCGATGGTGCATAAAGCCAGAGTTCTGCGGAATTTTATCTCTTTCGAGGAGTCGAACCAGCTTTTGGACGAGCTGATTGCCCGGCTTGACCGTGCCGATTCCGAACAGTCCTACAGTGTCATCATTGAAAAAATCTATAATTTATGCTGGAATTCACAGATAAGAGAATCTTACGCTCTTACCTGTCACATGATAGAAACTTGTGCCAAGACCGGCAATGTGAAAGTAAAAGCCTGGTACGAAAGATATTTGAGTGTTGTTTTTTATGTTATGGGCCGGATGAAAGACTCTGTTTTCTATTATGAAAAATCTCTGGAGATTCCAGAAAATGAACAACATCATCTGGATTTGCACAGCATTGATATCTACGTGGCCAAATCTTATCAAATGCTGGGAGAACGTGAAAAGGCTGTCTCAATGGTAACAACGGGGCTTCAAAAGCTCAGGAATACCGGAAGATATGAAGAATTGTGGCTGGGTTATCTGTTCGCTGCGGAAATACACTATCAAAACACCACCATAGACCGAATGAACGGCAGCAGCCAAACTTACGAAATAACCAAAAAGTACTTCACCCTGGCCAATGAATATGCAGTTCTTTATCGTAAATCCGAGTTTCAGATGAATTGGGCCAAAATGCAGCATAATATTTGCAGTCTTATGACCGGCGGCGCCGAAGATAAAAATATTAATGAAATATCCGAAAATCTTCACTTGGTTGGTGATCATTTTAAAACGATCGCGTTGGGTCGGCTTTACAATTATTTCGGAAGTATTGGTGATTTTTCAACCGCTGCAAAACATGCCATACACTCCATTCAAATAGGAGAAAGCGCCCATTCCATGATGGTCGCGACCATGTCCTACGGATTTCTCTCCCGAATCGCTCTGAACAACCGAAATTATGACGAGGCAGTCCGTTTGATCAGGCGATTTCTCCAGCTCTGCAATGAAAATGGCATTTATGAGTATTTCCGAATGCGATCGGCCTATAACCCGATTCTGGAATTCGCTTATTTTAACGGTATCGAGTCTGAATTTACAAAACAAATGATGGCTTTTGCCGGATATCAACTTAAAAAAGTGCGTATTACCACACTGGGCGTTTTTTCTGTTTCTTCATGCACAGACCGGCAGCCGTTGAAAATGCGTACCAAAAAGGAACGGGAGCTCCTGGCGTTTCTCCTTGATTCGGGCAGCAGGGGTGCTACCAAGGAACAGATATATGAAGCTCTCTGGCAGGACTCGGACTCCAATGATATAAAAAAACTTATCGGCGTCAACCTGGCCCATATAAAACAAGACCTGGCCAAACTGGGGGTTTTGAATGCAATTGAAAACCATAAAAAGCATTACCGAATTGTAAGAGATGAAATGGTAGTGGACGTCGACCTTTTCGAAGAAGCTGCGCAGGAATTCAAGCTGCAAAACAACTATGCGTCGGCTCAGAAGATGATCACTTTGTATAAAGGCGAGTATCTCGTTGATTTTGAAGCTCATTGGGCTGTCTTTAAACGGATAAAATATCTTGATGCCTATCATCAAGCCCTACACTTTTGTGAGCAGGCAAACATAGGCACGTAAATCAGTTTCATCGCAAAACCTTAACCAATTTATTGGCCAACATGATGAACAAGGCTGCCAGCATGGCATACCAAAAACCTGAAACCACAAATCCTTTCACCATCAGATCAGTTAATTGCAACATCCAGGTATTGATAACAAGGACAAACAAGCCCACCGTCAACAGATTCAGCGGCAGGCAGAGAAGCATCAACAGCGGCCGGAGGGTTACAGAAAGCAGGCTAAGCAACAACCCGGCCAATATCGCCGAAAACGCTCCCTGCAAAAAAAACTGCGGAAGAAAGAGTGACAGCAGATAGATCATGCATACGTTGACAATGGTTTTCCAGATGAATCTTTTCATTATAAATACTTCCTCGTTTTATAATTTGGCAGATATTCTAATACAAACGAATTGAAATTTTATTTTCATTATCTTCCACCCGGACAAGTTCGTAACTGCCATAGCTGCGAATTTCGTTGATCATCTTTATCAGCAAGGCCAGAATCTCTGCAGGCTTCGGTCTGTTTTTTGTATCGTCGCGGCCAAATTTGCTGCTGATCAGATTCGGAAACAAACCCTGCCAAAATTCCAGACATTCCTGCAACGATGTCAGAGTGACATCCAGAACCCCCAACGGCAGGGGAATAATCCAGCCAGGCTTCTGCCCGGTCTTTATCTGCACCAACAGGAAGTTACTCCTTTTAGTCAACATACACTTCCACCTTGATCCTGCCATCTATTTCATCTTCAGTTTCAACGTCAACCAGCCGCCCGTCGCTCAATCCCTGATCAACCAGGTTGATGATTTCATCAAAATCAATCTTGCTCAGATCGATACCCTGCTTTTTCATCTGCTCATGAGCGTCCTGGGGAATCCATTTCATACTGGCATCGGCAATTTGGGTCGCCACTTTAATCAGGTTCAAGGGTACATTTACATTTACCTTGGTTTTATCTCCATCCACTCGAACTCGCAAAAAACGTTTGGTACCAGCGTTAGCAATCTTGGATACTCCTTCGGAGTCGCGACGTACATCAAGCGAATTTATAAGCTCCAAGGCTTCCTGGCGGGTAATTTTTCCTTGCTCCAACAGCTCTAA
>JAGFXV010000283.1 GCA_017861475.1 Bacillota bacterium
AAAAAGCGAGGGAGATGAGGATACAAAGTCCTCATCTCCCTCGCTTTTATGTGCCACATTCTTAAAACACAAATCGCATCGGGAAAAACAAGATGGGCAGTTTGCTGGCTATTAGACTTTGAAAGATATTTACACGAAATTTACAATTGCCAAAGTTAATTTTAAAACTGCCAATGATGGCAGTTAACAATCGGCTGATATTCTGTAAAAGAAGGAAGAAAGAATGAAGAAAACAAGGGAGGATAATTTACATGAGAAAGAATATTGGCAAAGTTGTTTTGACAGGAATGCTGCTGTTGATGCTGGTTATCGTAACCGGCTGCGGAAAAAGTGATGCAGGAAAAGATGCAGGAGATCAAACCAGTGATAAACTGTCCGGCACCCTTACCATTGCCGGGTCAACTTCCGTTCAGCCTTTCAGTGAAGTGCTGGCAGAAGAGTTTCAAGCGAAAAATCCTGACGTAAAAGTAAACGTTCAGGGTGGAGGGTCCAGTCAGGGTGTTGAGGCTGCCATTTCCGGAGCAGCTGAAATCGGTTCACTGTCACGTGATTTAAAGGATGAAGAAAAAGCCAAGGCTGATCTGATTGTAACCCCCATCGCCGTGGATGGTGTGGCAGTAGTTGTAAACCCGGCCAACAAAGTAAGTGCACTTACAACCGAAGATATAAAGAACATCTACATTGGCAACATCAAGAACTGGAAAGAACTTGGCGGAGCTGATGCTCCCATAACCGTTGTATCCCGTGAAGAAGGTTCCGGAACCAGAGATGCTTTTTCCGAGATCGCTTTGAATAAAGAAGATATTGTCAAGGATGCAATCATTCAGAATTCCACCGGTGCAGTCAGAACCACTGTTGCGGGTGACAAGAACGCCATCGGCTACATTTCTCTGGCATCAGTAAATAAAGATGTAAAAGCACTTGACCTTGATGGCGTAAAAGCCAGTGAAGCCAATGTTAAAAATGGCAGTTACAAACTGCAGAGACCGTTTATTTACATCACCAACGGTGATGCACAAGGATTAAGCAAAGCTTTTATAGACTTTGTCCTCAGCGATGAAGGACAGAAACTGATTGTTGAAGAAGGAGCCTTTTCAGTAAAATAGCCGGGCAGGGTTGAACAACAACTTTCTGCCGCCAGGGACAATCACAAGTTGTCCCCATCTGGCATTTTAAAGAATGAAAGAGAGACAAAGCTATGGAAGAAGCATTACAAACAAAAATAAGTCGTTTATCGGTCCGGGCCGGAGGCGTAAGTTCGAGTCCTGCCCGAGGCAGCAATCGCAGAGGGGAAAAAGTAATTGAAAAAATTCTGGTTCTCTGTGCGGCTATTTTTATTTTAGCAATATTTCTGATTACTATATTTATTTTTGCCAAAGGCTTGCCACTGATCACCAAAATAGGAATCGGGGATTTCTTATTTAACACACAGTGGAGTCCGACCAAAGGGATTTTTGGGATTGGCAGTATGTTTATAGGTTCCGTCCTGATTACTTTAGGAGCTTTGATCTGGACGGTTCCGTTGGGACTGAGTACCGCCATACTGATGGCTGAAATCGCCCCGCCCAAAATCGGGACAATACTTGGCAATCTGGTCAATTTACTGGCCGGAATACCGTCTGTCGTATATGGATTCATTGGTTTGATCGTTGTTGTTCCGTTTATCCGAAATAATTTAGGCGGGAACGGCATGAGTCTGCTGGCAGGAGCTATTATTCTGGGAATCATGATTTTACCCACCTTGATTAATATCTCCCGAGATTCGATCCTGGCGGTGCCGCATGAGTATAAAGAAGGTTCTTTGGCGCTGGGAGCGACACATTTTCAGACCATCAGCAAAGTAATCGTTCCGGCTGCCAAATCAGGCATTATTACAGCTATTGTACTGGGTATGGGCAGAGCCATCGGCGAAACCATGGCGGTGGTTATGGTAACCGGCAATTCACCGATTATTCCCGGCAGCATTTTGGAACCGGTACGTACCATGACCAGCAATATTGTTCTGGAAATGGGCTATGCCAGTGGAGATCACCAGACCGCCTTGTTTGCCACCGGTATGGTGTTGTTTGTTTTTATTGTTGTCCTGAATCTGAGTATCAATTTATTTGCCAAAGGAGGACAGCGCAGTGGGAGCAACTAATCAAAAAGATAGATTCATATATGCTTTGTTCTGGCTGTCAGGTTTAATCATCGTGGGCATTCTGGTAGGAATTATCGGATATGTGGTGGTGAAAGGGGTATCATCCGTTAACCTGGAATTTTTACTCCAACCACCGCGTCGTGCCGGATCAGAAGGCGGGATCTTCACCACCATTGTCGGAACCCTTTACCTTACTGTGCTGGCCCTGCTTTTAGCCGTACCGATCGGTGTGGGCGCTGCCGTTTATCTTGAAGAATATGCCCACAGTCGGAGCAAATTTGCCTATATCGTGAATCTGACCGCCGAAACACTGGCAGGCATTCCTTCCATTGTATTCGGATTGTTTGGCTTTGTCTTCCTGGTGATCTTTCTCGATCTGGGTTGGTCAATATTATCCGGAGGCATTACCCTGGCGATCATGATCTTGCCGACGATTACCCGTACGGCTCAGGAAGCGATCCTGACCCTGCCGCGGGAGTATCGTGAAAACAGTCTGGCGCTGGGGGCCAGCAAATGGCAAACCATTTGGAAAGTTATTCTACCCTTTGCTCTTCCAGGAATCGTTACAGGAATCATTCTTTCCATCGGCCGAGCGATTGGCGAAACGGCAGCCCTTATTCTGACCGCAGGCAGTTCGCTGGGAATGCCGATTTCAGTGTTTGACCCGGCTCGCACCATGTCAGTGCATCTGTACATGCTGGCCATGGAAGGGATATCAATGGATAGAGCTTTCGGCACTGCGTTTTTAATCATCATACTGATTTTGATCATTAACTACATGGCAAATCTCAGCCTGCGCAAATTTTCGCGGGCTGCGAGCTAGCAAAGGGGTATTGCAGATGGAAAAAATATTAAAGATGCAGAGTCAGAATGTAGAGGTATACTACCAGGAATTTCAAGCCCTGCACGGCATAAATATGGATATTGAAGAACACAAGGTAACCGCTCTGATCGGACCGTCCGGCTGCGGCAAATCGACTTTCCTGCGTAGCCTGAACCGCTTGAATGAACTAATTGAAGGAACTACCATCAAGGGGCAGATCTATTTGGATCAGCAGCCCATTTATACGAATGAGATTGACGTAGTGGAACTGCGCAAGAAAGTTGGTATGGTATTCCAAAAACCGTCTGTGTTTCCCATGTCCATATACAACAATGTTGCCTATGGGCCGCGAATTCATGGGATCAAAAACAAAAACCGGCTTGATGAAATTGTTGAAAGAAGTCTGAAAGCCGCCAATCTATGGAAAGAAGTCAGCGATCGTCTCAGAAGCCCTGCTGCCAGGATGTCGGGCGGTCAGCAGCAGCGACTTGTAATTGCCCGGGTGCTGGCGGTGGATCCGGAAGTGATACTGATGGATGAGCCCGCATCGGCTTTGGACCCCATCTCAACCTCGCGTTTGGAAGAGCTGATTGCGGAACTGAAGAGTGAGTATACGATCGTAATCGTAACCCACAATATGCAGCAGGCGGCTCGCGTGTCTGATTATACCGGGTTTTTCCTCAACGGAGACCTGATAGAGTTTGACAAGACCACTGAAATCTTTGTTAATCCGCATG
>JAGFXV010000001.1 GCA_017861475.1 Bacillota bacterium
GCCACATCTACATCCACGCTTTCCTCCAGGGTAGGATAATCGGTCCTGGCAGCGGTGGCTATCCAGTAGGAATTGGGACGAATCTCAAATTCAGAAATGTTTTCGTTCATATAAATCATCCTTGCTAATCATTGTTGCCATTATTATTTGTCGCAGAAATATAAATATACTCCTGGATTATAAGCCGAATAAAACGGGAAACTAATATCGGTGGGGAGACTGACTGCGGATTATTTTTATTCACAGGGAGCAGACGACGATGACCTATGTTTGGGCAGTGCTGCCATCAAAAGTTCGGGAATTATACAAACTCATCAGATTTCTGCCGGTTTTTGCCTGGGGCATTTCCTCCAGTCTGCTCGGATTGGGATTTGCCTGGCAGGAAAATAAAAACCTCAGTTTGACAACCTTTGGCCTGATTGTGATGATGATCGTTTTAATTCACGGAGTGATTTCACATGCTTACAATGACCGGGAAGACTGGCTTTCCGGTACGGATCAAAATAGTCCGGGTATCTTGTCCGGCGGATCAGGCGTGATCGTCCGCGGAGGTTTCAGCCTCGGGGAACTGTTATGGGTAGGAAGAACAGCTGCATGGTCAGCACTGCTTATTGGCGCGTACTTCTGGTGGCGTTTTGGTATTGTCGTGGTAGTATTGCTGGTGGTGGCGATCTGGTCGGCGATAGCCTACAGCTGTGCGCCGCTGAGACTGGCTTATCATCCTTTGAGCGGGGAATGGCTGTGTGCATTTCCGGCATTATTTGCCGCTGTGACAGGGACCTATTATTTGCTGGTCTTTGATATGCAACCGGCGGTTTTGATAGCGGGGGCGATTCATGCGCTGTTGGCAATGGGTCTGCTGATGCATAACCATATCAGTGATGTCAGCAGCGATTTAACGGCTGATCCTCAAAAGCTGACCACCGTGGCGCTGGTGGCAAGCAAAATAGGGATGCCATTTACCCCGTTGGTCGAAGTACTGTATTTTTCCATGGCTTTGTTGTTGGGCATATGGGGAGGGATCAATTTTCATCCCGTATTCTGGATTACCCTCCCGTCCGCGCTGGGGTGCATCATAGCGGCTTTCACTACGGATCCTGAAGATATTGCCAGCATAACCAGCCGACAGTACCTGGTTTACGTTTTTATCATCGGTGATGCAATCGTAAAAACCTTATGGCTCGTTTCTCATTGATACATAATTGGGGATTTCATCAAAAATTTATGAAAATAAAAAAATCAGAAGGGCGGATGCTCCTTCTGATTTGATTTTAGATTAATTTTAGCGCCATTAAAATTCAACGAACTTGGGGATCACACCTTCCAGTTTATCAAGTTCATTAAACATGGCTTCGATTTCCTGGGGATCACCGAATAATTGAAGGAGTAGGACGCCATCCATCGAACAATGGTCTTCATTGGCTTCATGAAAGCCGACTCGGGTTTTGATGTTGCATCCGTATTTGGTGAGGATTTCCTGCACAACGGGGGCATTCGCAGCTCTGCCATTAACTTTGATCGCCATGATTGGGTTCATGAACAACACCCCTTACTTAAGATCATCCTATGTTAGCATAATTGATGATGTATGTACAGTGGGGCGTGGGAAGCATTTCCAGCTGTCTGAAGCGTGCCCGGTTATTACATTAGCGGGGCGAACATCCTGAGGATCGAGCGCAGCACCCGGTTGAACCATTTGACCTGGCGGCAGTCTTCCCACGTGATACTCTGACAGAGCTGCAGCGTCTGCAGGAAATCTTCCTTTACTTCCAAAACGCAGCTGCTTTTGTAGAGCCACACACCGCATTCAAAATGGAGGAACAAACTGCGATAATCCAGATTGATTGTTCCCACTATTGCAAATTGATCATCCACCACAAAAGTTTTGGAATGAATAAAGCCGGGCGTGTACTCATAAATCCTGACGCCGGTTTCGAGCAGTATTTCGTAGTTGGAATGGGTAACGGAATGCACATACCATTTATCAGGTATATGAGGTGTCACGATGCGGATATCCACCCCCCGTTTGGCGGCCAGCCGCAGCGCGGTCTGCATTTCATTATCCAGGACCAGGTAAGGAGTGTTGATATAAACGTAGCGTTCCGCCTGATTGATCAGATTCAGGTAAACCGATTCCCCCAGTGCCTCATCATCGAAAGGACTATCGGTAAAAGGCTGCACATATCCATCGGAAGTAAAATTATGAGTGTGTTCCGTCCATGGTCTGAACTGGTCATAATCTTCGTTGTCTTCCCGCAGGAACTCCCAGAGGGACAGGAACATGACCACAAAACTCCACGCCGCATCGCCCTTGACCATAATGGAGGCGTCTTTCCAATGGCCGAACCTTTCATAGGCATTGATATATTCGTCGGCCAGATTGACCCCACCGGTAAAAGCCGTATGACCGTCGATCACTGCGATTTTGCGATGATCACGGTTATTCAGACGGATCGACAGGACCGGCTTGAAGGGGTTGAATATACAACATTTGATTCCCAAACGCTCCAGCTTCTGATCGTAGCCATAGGGAAGCTTCATCAGACAGCCCACGTCGTCATAAATAACTCTGACATCCACTCCCTGCCGGACTTTCTCAACCAGGATGTCAAGCACCGCATTCCACATGACACCTTCTTCGATAATGAAATACTCCAGAAAAATATATCGCTTCGCTTTTTTTAATTCTTCCAGCAGCTGCGTGAATTTTTTTTCACCGGGCGTCAGATATTCAGCGGTTGTCCAGCAATAGACCGGACAGGATGAATAACGGTAAATATACCTGGCCTGATTGGCAGCTTTGGGATCATACAGGCACAGCTGGCTTAATACCATTTTATCCTGAGTAAGCGTATCATCCATTTTCTGGCCAATGACGAACATTTTACGTTTGTTTCTTTTGCTGGATTTGCTCCCCCCGAACATCAAATAAAACAAGCCGCCGAAGATGGGGAAGACCAGGATGGGAACGACCCAGGCCAGCTTGTAAGCCGGGTTGCTCCGCCCGTTCAAGATTACCAGCACAGCGATCAGACTGGCTACTGCACAGATACTGTAAAAAAGAACAAAGTAACTGCTGAATTTCCAGATTACCAGTGCCAGCGCAAACAACTGAATGAAAATGGCAAGGCCGAACAGGAATACCCGACTGAAAATATTTTTGATCAGTCTTTGCATGAAATCAATCGATCCTTTATCTGTAAATACTGAATAAAGTAAATTATACCAGATTATCAATGGACGAAACCCATCAATCAGTAGTAATCTTAGTTTAAGCTTTATAGATAATGAATATCCTAAAATCAGAACTTAATAAGTAATATATGTCCGGGCAAGCGTTTTACTAAAAGGAGGAAAATGATGCACGAGAATAAGCCGACCCGCAAACCAATGATTTATTATTATATTTTATCTCTGTTTATCATACTGCTGCTGAATATGCTGGTTCTGCCCATGTATATGCGTACCCAGGTGACGGAGGTGGACTACGGGACATTTCTGAAAGACATCGACAGCGGCATGGTAACCAAGGTGGAAGTGAAAGAAAGCCAGAAACAGATCGCATATGAAAAGAACGATAAAAGCGGCAATCCAAAGACTTATGTGACCCAAACCATGAATGATCCGGATCTGGTCAACCGGCTTTACAACAGTAAAAACAAGATTACTTTTTCCGAGGTGAGCCCCAAACAGATGTCTCCGCTGATGAGTATTCTGCTCACCTGGATATTGCCTATTTTCATCTTTATCGGCTTGGGACAGCTGTTTTCCAGGCAAATGCAGGGGCGCATGGGCGGCAATTTTATGCAGTTCGGCAAGAGCAACGCCAAAATATATGTACAGGCCCAAACCGGCAAAACATTTGCCGACGTGGCCGGACAGGACGAAGCCAAGGAGGCGCTTTCTGAAATCGTTGACTTTCTCCATGATCCGGGCAAATATACCCAGATTGGTGCAGTCCTGCCCAAAGGCGCATTACTGGTAGGGCCGCCGGGCACCGGCAAGACCTTGCTGGCCCGAGCCGTAGCCGGGGAGGCCAAAGTGCCGTTTTTCTCCATTTCCGGTTCGGAGTTCGTGGAAATGTTTGTTGGTATGGGAGCAGCCAAAGTCCGGGACCTGTTCAAACAGGCGGTGGACAAGGCGCCTTGTATCGTCTTTATCGACGAGATTGATACCATCGGCAAAAAGAGGGACGGAGGCAACTTTGGCGGCAATGATGAAAGGGAGCAGACATTGAACCAGCTGCTGACCGAAATGGACGGCTTTGATGGCAAAAAAGGCGTCGTCATCCTGGCCGCCACCAATCGCCCGGAAATACTGGACAAAGCCTTGCTGCGCCCGGGACGTTTTGACCGGCGCATTCCGGTGGAATTGCCTGATCTGCAGGGCCGGGAAGCGATCCTTAAAGTGCACGCCCAAAATGTCAAACTGGAAAAAAACATTGATTTCAATGCCATTGCCCGAGCTACTTCCGGTGCGTCCGGCGCCGACCTGGCCAATGTTATCAATGAAGCCGCTCTGCGGGCTGTCCGCTGCGGCAGACAACTCATCAATCAGGGTGATCTGGAAGAGAGCGTGGAAGTGGTAATCGCCGGTTACCAACGCAAGAATGCGGTCATTTCAGTAAAAGAAAAAGAGATTGTAGCCTACCATGAGATAGGTCATGCTCTGGTTGCCGCCCGACAGACGGCTTCCGCCCCGGTGCACAAGATCACCATTGTACCCCGTACCTCCGGGGCACTCGGTTATACCATGCAAGTCGAACAGGACGAGCATAAACTGATGAGCAAGGAAGAAGCTTTTAATAAAATTGTGACTTTCACCGGAGGCCGGGCAGCGGAAGAATTGATTTTCAATTCTGTTACAACCGGTGCTGCCAATGATATCGAACAGGCTACCAGGATTGCCCGCGCCATGGTGACGCGCTTTGGTATGAGCGAAAACTTTGACATGACCGCACTGGAAACAATCAACAATCCGTATCTGAGCGGCGATGCGACCATGACTTGCTCATCGGAAACCGCTGCCAAGGTTGACGCAGAGGTAGTAGCCATCATTAAAAAAGCCCATGACAAAGCCATTAGCATCCTTAAGGAAAACCAGGAGAAAATGCATGAACTGGCTCAATACCTTTTAGATAAGGAAACGATCAGCGGCGAAGAATTTATGGAAATATTAAACCGCTAAAAAGGACTTACGCAGTAAAGGAGAAATAACATGATCAATCAGGTTTTACCGGGTATTTATCGCATCGAAGTACCCTTGCCCAACAACCCGCTGAAAGCAACCAATTCCTGGCTGATCCGCGGGGAAAAAAGAAATCTGCTGGTGGATACCGGCTTTAATACGGAAGTATCACGTGAAGCCATGGATCATGGACTGCATGAACTGGGTATTAAAATGGAGAACACTGACCTGTTTGTTACCCACCTGCATTCCGATCATTCAGGCCTGGTCAACCATCTGGCCACCCCGGAAACAACGGTGTGGATGAGTGAAGCCGACGGCCAGGTGGTGGCAGAAAGCCGGGAAAGTTTTCACTGGGGCATGTTCAACGAATTTTTGATCGTCAGCGGCCTGGTGGACAGCGGTGTGGAGAATGATTTCACCAAACATCCAGGTTACAGATTTGCCTCAGAAGTGTATGAGCGTTTCAACCTGGTGAATGAAGGTTTTGAGATCACCGCGGGTGATTACCGGTTCCGCTGCGTGGCAACCCCCGGTCATACGCCGGGGCATATGTGCCTGTATGACCCGGAAAAAAAGCTGCTGCTCTCCGGTGATCATATCCTGGGAAAAATCACCCCCAATATTACTGCCTGGAACTTCAATACCGATGTTCTCGGCCAATACCTCCAGAGCCTTGATAAAATCGCCCGGTTGGATATTGATACCGTGCTGCCCGGGCATCGCTATGTCATCACCGACTGTCAGGGGCGGATTGAGGAACTGAGAAAACATCACCGTGCCAGGCTGGATAACGTCCTGGACATCATTGGCAGCCAAACCATGAATACCACCCAGGTAGCCAGCCGGATGCGCTGGGATCTGTCCTTCAAAAAATGGGAGGATTTCCCCTGGGGGCAGAAGTTGTTTGCCTCCGGTGAGGCCATGTCCCATTTATATCACCTGACGGTTAAGGGCGAACTGGAGATGAGTCTCGAAAACGAAATCGCCTGGTTCAGTAAAAAATAATGCAATATTGCATTATTTATGCTGCGCTTAGGCTGCCTGACAGCGGTTAAAATCCGGCGGAATCAACGTTATTGGCTTTCATTATGGTTAATGCACCACTGCATTATTAACCGATGCGGTGGTGCATTATCTATTTTTATTAGACATTTTTACACAGCAGGGAAATATTACTTTGGCTTTATATCAGTTCTTATTCTGCCTATCTGGTTATACTGTTACTGGCATGATTATTGCATTTTAATTGGTTGATCGGACAAGTTATATGAATTATTAATCAATGCATTGGATAAAGGAGGTCGTTATAATGAACTGGCAGGAAGAATACAAGAAAAAACTAATCACCGCAGAAGAAGCGGCCAAACTGGTCAAATCAGGCGATTGGGTGGAATACGGTTTCGGCATCAACTGCGCCCGGGATTTTGATGAAGCGCTGGCCCGCAGGGTGGACGAACTGACCGATGTGAAAATACGCTGTGATATCGGCGCTTACCAGCACTTTACCGCCGAGGCTGACCCGAAAGGGACTCACTTCCTGTGGAACAGCTGGCATGTATCGGCACATGACAAAAAATTTATAGGCAAGAATTTATTC
The DNA here is from genome assembly GCA_017861475.1 of Bacillota bacterium. Lineage (GTDB taxonomy): Bacteria > Bacillota > Syntrophomonadia > Syntrophomonadales > Syntrophomonadaceae > Syntrophomonas_B. The sequence continues at coordinate 6,788 of JAGFXV010000001.1, forward strand.
TATATCCCCATGAAATTTCATGAAAACCCCATGATGACCCGCAAGGACTGTATCCCGGACAATGTGTTCGTCATGCAGGTCACGTCCATGGACAAACATGGATACTTTAACTTCGGCGGCAGTGCCGTAAACGGCTGGGCAGCAATGGAAACCGCCCGCATCACCATCCTGGAAGTGAATGACAAGATGCCCCGCTGTTTGGGAGGTAGTCAGGAAAACGTCCACATCAGCCAGGTGGATTATATCATCGAGAGCAAGAATGAACCGATCCTGACTCTGGCCTCATCCAATCCCAGCCAGGTGGAAGAGGAAATCGCCAAACACATCATCGACAGGCTGTATAACGGCAATTGTATCCAGCTAGGCATCGGCGGCACACCCAATGCAGTGGGGAAAATGGTGGCGGCTTCCGATCTGAAGGATCTGGGTGTACACACGGAAATGTATGTGGATGCCTATCTGGAAATGTTCAAAGCCGGCAAAATAACAGGTTCACACAAAAATATCGATCGCTACAAACAGGTTTATTCATTTGTTATGGGCAGCCAGGAGCTTTACGATTATATCGATGACAATCCAGGACTGGCCTCCTATTCGGTCGATTACACCAATGATCCGAAAGTCATTGCCCAGATCGATGATTTTGTTTCCATCAATGCCTGCATCGAAGTCGACCTTTTCGGGCAGGTCTGCTCCGAATCAGTCGGGACCAGACATATCAGCGGCACCGGAGGCCAGCTGGACTTTGTGGAAGGTGCCTACAAATCAAAAGGGGGCCAGAGCTTCATCTGCCTGCCCTCCACCATTGATATCAAAGGGAAAGTCGGTTCGCGCATCAAACCGGTTTTGACCCCGGGGGCCATCGTGACTTCCCCCAGAACCGCCACCCACATGCTGGTCACCGAATACGGGATTGCCAGCATGAAAGGCAAGAGCACCTGGGAGAGAGCCGAAGCGCTGATCAATATCGCTCATCCCGATTTCAGAGATATGCTGGTCGCAGAGGCCGAAAACATGAATATCTGGCGCAGATCAAACAAGATCGAGGGAGCCGAAGCGGTTATCAACTACTAGAGCACAGGTTGCACTTATACGGAAAATATAAAAAGCCTGTTCGGTCAGCGTACATATAGTGCGCCAAATCGAGCGGGCTTTTTGCAAGTTATGATCTTCGCTTTTTAGTCATTCTGTTGTTTTAGTGTTTTATCCCATAGCGATTGGCTTTGCGTATGACGGTGGACTGATCGATCCCCAGCACCCGGGCGATCTGGTAACTGGAGGAGTAACGGGCAAAAGCATCGATCAGAAGTTCCCTTTCCGTGTTTTCCAGAGCCTCACGCATGGTGGACAGCGGTTTGTCTTCACCTGACAGGCCGGAACCGGCCCTGATATTGGCAGGCAGATCGTGAACTGTAATAATGTCATGGATACAGGTGACGACCAGCCGCTCCATCAGGTTTTCCAGTTCCCGGATGTTGCCCGGCCAGTTATATTCGATCAGCGCATTATAAACGCCGGTATCGATGCGCTTTTCCATGCCGTATTTCTGGTTGAAAATATTGATGAAGTGATTCATCAGCGCGGGAATATCTTCCCGGTGTTCCCGCAGCGGCGGAACGATGACCGGGACCACATTGAGCCGGTAAAACAGATCCAGACGAAATTCCTTGTTCTCGATCATTTCCTCCAAATCGCGGTTCGTTCCGGCAATGACCCGGCAATCGATCTTGATGGGGGAGGTCCCGCCGACCCGCAGCACGCTTCGATCCTGCAGCACCCGCAGCAGTTTGACCTGTAACTTCATGGGCAGTTCCCCGATCTCATCCAGAAATATAATGCCTCCCTGGGCCAGCTCAAACAAACCTGCCTTGCCGGTCTTGCTGGCTCCGGTAAAGGCTCCGCTCTCATAACCGAAAAGTTCCGACTCCAGCAGATTTTCGGGGATCGCTCCGCAGTTTACCCGGACAAAAGGCCCCTCCTTGTACCTGCTGTTGGTATGAATGATTTCCGCGATCAACTCCTTGCCGACCCCTGACTCTCCTTGCAGCAACACGGTCGAATCCACCTTGGCAATACGAATGACCATGTTGATCAATTCCTTCATCTTGCTCGAAGTCATCACCAGGCTGCGGGAATTCTGCAGCTTCAGTTGTTGCAGTTCGGTTTTGTACATTTCCTGCAGACTTTCGACCCGTTCCAACTTGCGCTCCAGCATGTTGAACTCAGTTTTGTCCCGGACATTGGTGACGACCAGAACGATGTTGCCTTTATCATCAAAGATCGGATTGCTGGTGACCAGCGCTTCATTGCCGCTTTTGGCAGTAAGGGCAATGGTCACCCGCTCTCTTTTTTCCAGCGCAGCCAGCGTAGCCGATTTGAGAAATACTCCTTCGCGAACCAAATCGACCATGTTCCGGCCAACAACTTGTTCGGCAGTAACGCCCATGATGCGTTCAAAACCCTGATTGACTTTCAAAATGTTGGCCTGGCCGTCGGTCACGCTCAGACCGTCGAAGGATGATGCGATGATTGCCTCCAACTCGCGGTTCAGCCTGCGAGTGTATTCCGATTCACGGATCAACTGCTCGATTTCCGATACATCACGAAGTACCAGCACCCGGCCGACATATTTCCCTTCAATGAAGATATCCTTGCTGAAGGGGATGTAACGATTTTCCTTCAAAGTGATTTTATTATCCGGATAGATCGATTCCTGTTTTAATAAATCAAGTATTTCACGGTTTTCAATAACGTCTGTTGCGGGGATGGTAATGACCATCTGGGCATCCAGGTCGAGCACCTGCGCCATGCGTTTGTTAAAGACCTTTATTCTTCCATGGGTATCAATAGCCATGATGGGGGTGTAGACAGCATCGAGCAAAGCCCTGAACCTTGCCACATCATTATATGGATCAACATTTTCAAATGCTATCACGTAAATGCGCTCCTTTTTTGCTGCCTGTTATATAATCATTTTAACATCTTACGATGATATGAAAAAATAAATATAGAAATAAAAGAAAGACCGGGGCATATGAGATGACCCGGCCGGAGTATCAAAAAAGGTGAATCGCTGCTTAGCCCTTCACCTTTTGCTTGCTTGATTGATTTTTGGCGTTTTTAACAGTCTGACCGGTGGATTAATACGGGCTCTCCAGATCGCGGATGCCGTCGTAGAGCATTTGGTTGACCGGCGTGGAGAGAGCATGTTTTTTACCCAGGCGAATGACCGTACCGGCAAACAGTTCCAGTTCGCTGGGCCGTCCGGCTTCGATGTCCTGACGCATGGACGGTTTGCCCAATGGGCTCAGCGAACCCACCACATTCAGCCAGTAGCCCAGATCATCTTCAGTAAGATCGATATTTTCTTTCTGCGCCAGCGTGATCACTTCGCGCATGGCACCGATCATCACATCCCGGGCCCGTCCTTCCTGCTGTACGTCCCCATAGGTACTGCCCAGCAGGGCTACGGCCTGGTTGACCCCAACGTTAAGCATTAATTTGCCCCACATGCGCCGGTTCATGTCCGTATCCAGCTGATGGGGAAGTTCCACAGAAGTGAAAAAATTCTCCACCGCCTGGGCATTTTCAGAAATGATACCCGGCTGGCGGTCGCCGAAGCAGATCATACCCATATTGGCATAATTCATCTGATTGCCCACCTTGACCGCGTCCATGCCCTGGGCGACACTGTAAAGGACATGCTCCGCACCGTAAGCATCGGCAATGATCTCTTCGCTGCTGATCCCGTTCAGCAACGACAGGAATATGGTTTGTTCTCCCACTTGATTGCGCACTGCCTCGATTGCCTCATGGAGTCCGCCGTATTTGACGGCGAAAATGATCAGGTCAGCCGGAGGGCCTTCTTCCTCCGGGGCAATATAGTGAAAATCACAGCGCCGACCGTTGGAGAAAATTCCTTCCTGTTCGTAACGGGTAATTCGTTCCCGGTCGGCTATGATGCGCAGATTGCCGGCTCCCATCCTGGCAGCCATATGGTTTCCGAAGAGGATGCCGAGTGCCCCAAGGCCGATGATGGATACACTTTCAATTTGCATATGATCTCTGTCCTTTGCCATAATGTAAAAAATCATTCTATAAATACTAATAATACACTGTGGTGAAAAAAAGAAAAAGTCAGGCAATAATATTATTGGCAATATAAGCTATAATCAATATTAGTTGTTTGACTGCCGGCAGGATATATAAAAAAGCGAGCAGGTGAAGAATGACCCTACAGCAATTAAAATACATCATTAAAATCGTGGAGTGCGGTTCCATCAGCGAGGCTGCCAAGCAGCTCTACATTTCCCAGCCGAGTCTTTCCAATGCCGTTAGAGAGCTGGAAAAGGAATTGGGCATTGAAATATTCTACCGGACCACCAAAGGCATATCATTGTCCGTGGACGGGACGGAGTTTCTTTCTTATGCCCGGCAGGTAGTTGAACAAACGGAATTGCTGGAGCAGCGTTATCTGGGCAAGAAACCCTCCAAGCAGCTGTGCTCGGTCTCGACCCAGCATTACGCCTTTGCGGTCAACGCTTTTGTGAATCTGCTGCGAGGGCTGGATGTCGATGAATACGAATTTACTTTGCGGGAAACCAGGACCTGGGAGATCATCGAAGATGTAAAAAATCTGCGCAGTGAACTGGGCGTCATCTATTTCAGCGATTTCAATGAAAAAGTACTCAACAAACTGCTGAAGGAAAACCATCTGGTATTCCATCCGCTTTTTGAAGCCCGGCCCCATGTTTTCATCAGTTCCTCCCACCCGCTGGCCGGGCGGGAGAGCGTCACCCTGGAAGATCTGGAAGATTATCCGATCCTGGCCTTCGAGCAGGGCGAATACAACTCGTTCTACTTTTCGGAAGAGATCCTGAGCACCGTTCCCCACAAAAAAACCATCCATGTCAGCGACCGCGCCACCCTGTTCAATCTGCTGATCGGGCTGAATGGGTATACCATCAGTACTGGCGTACTCAACAGTGATCTGAACGGAGACAACATTGTTTCCGTACCGCTGCAGACGGACGAGCGCATGCTGGTGGGTTGGATCGCCAACGAGAAGGCACATCTCAGTATTATTGCCACAGATTATATCACTGAACTCAAGCGGGTCATTTCCGACTACGGGTGTTACACCGGGACGTGTTACACCGGGACGTTCTTCGTGTAACAGTGCAGTAAAATGCCAACGTTACACCGGGACGTTCTTCGTGTAACAGTGCAGTAAAATGCCGATGCAATCCGTAGCAGAAGAGGGTTATATCAGGCGGCCAGCAGGGAACTGACGGCCGCATAAATTTTCTGGGCGATATAGGGATTGTTCATGGTATATAAATGGATCCCGTCGACCCCTTCAGCTGTCAAGTCAACGATTTGATCGACCGCATAGGCAATGCCCGCGTCTCTCATTGCCACAGGATTATGCTCGTACTTGCTCATCATGCTCACGAACTTTCTGGGCAGCTTCACCCCGCAGAGAGATACCATCCGCTCGATCTGTTTTTTATTGACGACCGGCATGATTCCCGCCTGGATCGGCACGTCAATACCGGCTTGCCGGGTCCGTTCCCGGAAAGAATAAAAGAAATCGTTATCAAAGAACAGCTGGGTGATCAACTGGTCGGTGCCGGCATCGACCTTGGCTTTCAAATTACGGATGTCCTTGGCCAGACTCTGGCTCTCATTATGGCCTTCCGGATAACAGGCACCGATCACATTAAAGTCACCGTTTTCCTTGATGAACGACACCAGTTCGCTGGCATATCTGAAATCCTGTTTGGGAATGAAGTCCGGGTTTATATCACCGCGCAGAGCTAAAATGTTTTCAATGCCGGCTTGCCTGAAACCATCCAGCAGTTCCAGCACTTCACTTTTGGTGAGATTGATGCAGGGCAAATGGGCTACGCTCTCGATACCATAGTGGTTTTTGATGGAGGAGGCGATCTCCAGGGTAGCGGTATTCATCTCACTGCCGCCTGCCCCGTAGGTCACACTGATGAAGTCCGGATTAAGACCTTTCAGACCATCCAGGGTATCGTAAATCATATTGATAGGAGCGGTCCGCCGGGGCGGAAAGACCTCCAACGACAGAACGGTTTTGTTTTTAAACAAATCTGAGGTTTTCATAGATGCAAACTCCTTTTGGCTGAGATAAAAGCAGGTGTCCGGACTACTTGCCTTTGATAATAAAAATATATCACGAGCAGCAGCCTATATTGTAATACTTGATATATATGGCTTGCCATAGCTAAAATCTATATCGCTTACTTTTTACCGTTACACAAAGAACGTCCCGGTGTAACGCGTGGCAGGAATCGTCTTCCCGGGCGGCGAATGAGATAGGCAAATGATTGACAAGACTGCAGGAGGTACCGGATATGCCGTTTGCAATCGTGCGCAACGATATCACCAAAATGGAAGTGGACGCCATTGTCAATGCCGCCAATACAGCCCTGAAAATGGGCGGAGGCGTTTGCGGGGCGATCTTTTCTGCAGCCGGAGCACGGGAGCTGCAGGCCGAATGTGACCGCATCGGCAGATGCGAAACAGGCAAAGCTGTTATCACCAACGGCGGCAGGCTTCCAGCCAGGTATATCATTCACACCGCCGGCCCCATTTGGAACGGCGGCAAGTCAGGCGAGGCGCAGTTGCTGCATGATTGCTACATCAATTCCCTGGAACTGGCGCAACAGCATAAATGCGAGTCCATTGCCTTTCCTCTGATTTCCTCCGGGATCTACGGCTACCCCAAGGACCAGGCGCTGCAGATTGCTGTGGCGGCCATCAGCGAATTCTTGTTTAAACATGAGATGATGGTCTACCTGGTGGTTTTTGACCGGCAATCATATGCCTTGAGCGAAAAACTGTTTGCCGCGCTGGAAAAATTCATTGATGACCACTACGTGGAGGAACTGGAGACGAAGTTCAGCTGCAGAAGGATTATTCAGCATGATGAGATGTTGGAAGAAGCCTCGGCCGGTTACACAAAAGCGAGCGAAGTCTCAAAAGCCCCCCGCAAACTCGACGATGTCGTCAATCATCTTGATGAGACCTTTTCCCGGATGCTGCTGCGGCTGATCGACGAAAAGGGTCTGACCGATGTGGAAACTTATAAACGGGCCAACATTGACCGCAAGCTCTTTTCCAAAATCAAAAGCAACCAAAACTACCAGCCCGCCAAACCCACCGCCATTGCCTTCGCCATCGCCCTGCGGCTAAATCTGGATGAGACCCGCGACTTGCTGGGCCGGGCCGGCTATGCCCTGTCCCACAGCAGCAAGTTTGACGTCATCATTGAATATTTCATCGAGTCCGGCAACTATGACATCTTCGAGATCAACGAAGCCCTGTTCCATTACGACCTGAACCTGTTGGGCGCATAAAAAATGTCGTCTGGCGGGCGACCGGAGCACTTCAGGAAATTGTTATCCTTTAATCATCAAAGACGAGGAGGATAACAAAAATGAAAAAAGATCTGACCGAACTGGTTTTTATCCTGGACAGGAGCGGCTCCATGGCAGGCCTCGAGAGCGATACCATCGGCGGCTACAACGCCATGCTGAAAAAACAACAGCAGGAGGCGGGCGAGGCCGTCGTTACCACCGTACTGTTTGATGATGAGTACGAACTGCTGCACGACCGCATCAACATCAAAGGCATTCGTCCCATCACTGCCAGGGAATACTATGTGCGCGGCTGTACCGCTTTGCTGGACGCCATCGGCAAAACCATCCGCAAGATCAACAATGCCCAGCAGCACACCAGCGAAGATGAACGTGCCGAAAAAGTAATGTTTGTCATCACCACCGATGGCCTGGAAAACGCCAGCCTGGAGTACAGCTACAAGAAAATCAGGGCTATGGTGGAGAAACAGCAGGAACAATATGGCTGGGAGTTTATCTTTCTGGGAGCCAACATCGACGCCATAGGCGCTGCAACCGATCTCGGCATTAGAGCCGACCGGGCCGCCAACTATCACTCCGACGGGATCGGTACTCAACTCAATTACATTGTTGTCAGCGACGCTGTCAGTGAACTACGCAAAAACCGCAACATTAAAGCCGGCTGGAAAGACAGGATCGATGAGGACTATGAGCAGCGCAAGAAATAGCCGGGGATAAATCCCCGGCTCAGAGCGTCAAAAAAGGTGAATAGCTGCGTTATGCAAAAAGCCCATTCAATCGGCGTACCATTGTACGCCTCAATCATGGGCTTTTTGCAAGCCTTGCTCTTCGCCTTTTTTGCTCGCTCTGTTGATTTTAGACTTTATTGATAGTCAAGCCGTGGATAAATCCCCGGCTACGATATTTAATATACAAAAGTCTTACATAAATAGCTGTATGGCAGTCTGGGCCAGGTTCGACAAAGGAGCCGGGTAAACGCCCAGGAAAATCGTGCCCAGCAGGCAGATCCACATGGCGAACCGAGCTACGCCGCCTACTTCCATCTTTTCATTGGGTTTGGCTTCCTCTCCAATATACATCACCTTGGCCACCTGCAAATAATAGTACACCGAAATCATACTCATGATGAGGCCAATAAAGGCCAGCCATAAGTACCCGGATTGAACAGCGCCGGAGAAAAGGTAGAACTTGCCGGCAAATCCGGCCAGGGGTGGGATGCCGGCCAGCGACAGCATGCAAATCGTCATGACCGCTGCCAGCAGGGGGGAGCGGTTGCCAAGTCCGGCAAAAGATGATATATCCGTACTGCCGGTATCTACTTCCACTGCCGTAGCCACGGCAAAAGCTCCGGTATTGGAAAACACATAAAGCATGGCATAAAACAGAACGCCTTTCAGACCATAGGCATTGGCGGCCACCAGACCAGCCAGGATATAACCGGCCTGGGCGATGCTGGAATAGGCCAGCAGCCGTTTGACATCTTTTTGCGTAAGGGCGATCAGATTGCCAATAATGATCGTTAAAGCAGCCAGGACAGCCAGCATCAAGGTCCAATTAAACTGCGACAGGGGCAGGGCAATCATAAAAATCCTTACCAGGGCGGCAAATCCGGCTGCTTTGGAGCCAACCGCCAGATAGGTCGTTACCGGGATGGGTGCTCCCTGATAAATATCCGGTGCCCACATATGAAAAGGTACGGCTGATATTTTAAAGGCAAAACCGGCCAAAAGCATTACAATTCCAGCAATGAGAGCGGGCTGCGTATTGATTTTTGCGGCAATCTCACCGATCACGGTGGTGCCGCTCAAAGCATAAATCAGGCTGACCCCGAACAGCATGACCGCCGAGGAAACAGCGCCCAGAATGAGGTATTTGAGTCCTGCTTCAGCGGATCGTTCGTCATTCAGCAGATAAGCCGTTAGAATATAGAAACTGACCGTCATCAGTTCCAACCCCAGATAAACCGTGATCAAATCACCGGCACAGGCCATGATCATCATACCCAGGGTTGCAAAGATCATCAGCGCATAAAACTCACTCGATCTTTCCCGGAATCGTTCGATATACTTGCCGGTACTGAGCATGACCAGCAAAGCAGCAAGCAAAAAGAGGATTTTAAAGAAGCTGCCGTAGCTGTCCACCAGATAGATCCCGCCAAAAAATGATTGGTGCACATGAAACCTGAAGATTGTATAGATCAGCACCAGTAACAATGCCAGTACGGACATTTTACCGACTATTTCCCTGCCCCTTTGCGGCAGCACAAGTCCGGAAACAAGCACCAGCAGTCCGATCACAGCGGTAAGGATTTCGGTTGCAAGCAAGCTGTAATCCATTAAAAAATCCCCCCCATCTGAATCGTACCGATCTGGGCCAGCAATCCGCTAACCCCGCTGGAAATGGGATCCATTACCAGCGACGGGAAGATACCACCGACCAGGATGGCCGTTCCCAGAACGATCAAGGGAATCATTTCCGGCCCCTTAAGGTCCTGCAGATGATCCCACTGTTCCTTGCGCGGTCCGTAAAGAAGATCCGCCATGGTCCTGAGGATATAAACAGCGGTCAAAATGATCCCGGTAATGGCAATGATGGCGACCACCTTGAATACGCTGAAAGCACCGACAAAGATGGTGAACTCACCGATAAAGTTCACCGTTCCCGGCAGCCCCAGCGAAGCCAGACCAGCCAGCATGAAGCCGACTGCCAGGCGGGGCATCTGGTGGGCCAGTCCACCGAAATCATTCACGTTGCGGGTATGACTCTTTTCATATAAATTGCCGATCATGGAGAAGAACAAGGCAGCCATCACCCCATGGGCGAACATCATCATGACCGCACCGTTGATGCTGATCACATTAAGTGCGGCAATACCGATCAACACATAGCCCATATGACTGACACTGGAATAACCGACGATATATTTCAAATCCTTTTGGCTGAGACAAATAAAAGCGGCATACACTACGTTGCCAATGGCCAGTACGGCAATGATCGGGGCAATAAATTTAGCGCCGGCCGGAAGGATAAACAAGCCGATACGGATCAACCCGTACCCTCCGATTTTTTTCAAAACCCCGGCATGGATCATACTGACGGCCGTCGGTGCCCCGGCATATCCATCCGGTGACCAGGCATGAAACGGAAACATCGACAAAAGCGTTCCAAAGCCAAAGGCCATCAGGGCATAGACAAAGATCTGGAAGCCCACCGGGAAGTCCACCCCGGCCAGTTTGGTGATATCCATGGTGGGGTAACCCAGCATCCCTTGCGCGGTTACGAATAAAGCAATCAAACCGACCAGCAGGAAAGCACTGCCGATTAATAAATAAATGGTCAGTTTCATGCCGGCATATTCCTTGGTAACTCTTTTGGTGGAGCCCCACATAATCACCAGCAAATAGATGGGGATGACCACCACTTCATAAAACATAAAGAAAATGAAGAGGTCGGTGGCGACAAACGTTCCCATGACCCCGGTGATCAGGATCAACAGGAGAGTAAAGAATTCCTTGACCCGTTCCCGGATGTTCCAGGACGCGTAAACGGCTGAAAAACCTATCAGATTGGTCAGCAGCAGCAGGGGCATGCTGATCCCGTCCACTCCCAGGGCATAGGAAACGCCCAGATCTTTGATCCAGGGAATGCTTTCGATAAACTGCATCCCCCCGGTGCTGCGGTCATAGGTAATGAACACCAGCAGTGACAAGGCCAGGCTGATAAAAGTGCTCAAGGCGGAGATATATTTGATGGCTTTTTCCTGGTCTTTGGGCAAGGCCATAATGATAATGGCACCAATAACCGGAATGAACAGGGTCAATGACAATATCGGCATATGATTCATTCTGCCTGCACCTCCTTACGCCAGGGCCGAGAATACGGCACATAATGCTGAAACCAGCAGTACCACGATCCCGGCAAACATATACAGGGCATAGCTCTGAACCTGCCCGTTTTCCGTATAGCGCAAGGCATACCCGGAACGACCTGTAACGGCAGCGATCGCATTGACCGCGCCGTTGATCACATACAGGTCGAACCATTCCAGGATTTTAGCCGAACCATCGATAAAGTGTTTAATCAGCCAGGCATAGCATTCATCAATATAGTATTTGTGATAAAGCAGGTTATACAGCCCGCGGAAGCGTATTTTTAAGGCTGCATGATCGATCACCTGTTTCTGATAAACCAGATAGGCCAGATAAATTCCAGCCAGGGCAATGACGGCTGAAACCGCCATGACGGTCAGGTTGGCTTCATGATGCACCGCTCCGGCAAAGGTAACATAATGGGCAAAGGCATTGTTCATCAGCGGCGAGCCGACGAAACCGGCCAGTACGGAGATAACTGCCAGAATGATCAGCGGCACCGTCATCACTGCCGGTGATTCATGGGCATGTTCGCCGGCGGTATTTTTTCCGAAGAAAGCCACAAATATCAGTCTGAACATATAGAAAGCGGTCATAAATGCAACCAGCGTTCCTAAAATATATAGCCCTATATGGCCGCCGGCAAAAGCGCCCAGCAGAATCTCATCCTTGCTCCAGAATCCGGATAGAGGAGGGATACCGCTCAGCGCCAGCGCGCCGATGACAAAGGTCCAGGTGGTAACCGGCATTTTTTTGCTCAGGTTGCCCATTTTCCAGATATCCTGTTCATCATGCAGGGCATGGATCACCGAACCCGCCCCGAGGAAGAGCAGACTCTTGAAGAAAGCGTGGGTCATCAAATGAAACATCCCGGCAGTCATCGCCCCGATACCCATGGCCATGACCATATAACCAAGCTGGGAAAGGGTCGAATAAGCCAGAATACGTTTTATGTCATTTTGTACCAGAGCGATACTGGCGGCAAACAGGGCGGTGAATCCGCCGATCGTCGCAATTAACGTCATGGTAGGTGCCGAGGTATTAAAGATAAACATGGCCCGGGCAATCAAATATACGCCGGCTGCCACCATGGTGGCAGCATGGATCAGGGCCGAAACCGGAGTAGGGCCTTCCATGGCATCAGGCAGCCAGACATGTAGCGGGAACTGGGCCGATTTGCCCACTGGCCCAAAGAACAGCAGGATGGAGATCCCGATTAAAATTCCCGAATTGGCATAAGCGGGAATCGCTGCGGCTAATTCGCTGAAGTTCAAAGTCCCGAAAATGACCTGTAGGAAAAGAATCCCCAGCAGGAAGCCAAAATCCCCCACCCGGTTGGTGATAAAGGCCTTCTTGGCAGCCTCTTTGGCCGAGTTGCGCCCAAACCAGAAGCCGATCAACAAATAAGAACAGAGCCCGACTAATTCCCAGAACACGAAAATCTGTCCGAAATTATTGGCAACCACCAGGCCCAGCATGGAGCCGGCGAAAATGCTCTGGTAGGCGTAATAGCTTGCCAGGCCGGGGTCGCCGTGCATATAGCCCAGCGAATAGATCTGCACCAGCAAGGCCACCAGCGTGACCACCAACAGCATCACCGCTGTCAGCGGATCGATCAACAATCCCATATCCACCCTGAGACCGGGCATCGACAGCCAGCGGGTTGCCGTCTCATAGACCACTCCTTCAGCATTTCCGAATACAACCAGTGCCACCATTACAGATAAAACAAATGAGACTGCAATCATGGCAATGGACAACGCCGCCGAAAGTTTCGGCCAGCGATGCATAAACAGCCCGATCAGGGCAAAAGTCAAAAATGGCAGGAAGGGGATCAGCCAGGCATTTTGCAAGATGTTTTGTAAAATCATAATTTACCCCCCCTCACCACTTCAGTAGATTGAAATCATTCAGGTTGACTGATTTCTTGTGCCGATAGATGGAAATAATCAGCGCCAGGCCGACCGCGACCTCCGCCGCTGCCACCACGATCACAAAAAGCGCAATCGTATGGCCCAGACCCGTTCCCGGCGTAACGAATTTTTCTATGGCGACAAAATTTATATTGACTGCATTCAGCATCAATTCCACTGACATTAACACGGCAATCGCGTTGCGTTTGGACAATACGCCAAACATACCAATGCCGAACAAGAGGGAAGCGAAAATCAAGTAATGGGCAAGCCCGATCATTTATCTTCCACTCCCTTCGCCAGCAAGATCGCTCCAAACACAGCTACCAGCAGCAATATGGCTGCCACTTCAAAAGAAACCACATACGGTCCCAGCAACATCCCGGCCAGTTTTTCAACCCCCTGGTCCCCGACCTGGACCGCACTGAGCGGCCATTTCGTAAACCAGATGGCGCCAGCCAGCCCGGCTGCCAGCAGCACACTGACATAACCACCGGCCATGATGGTGGGTGTACTTTGATTAAACAAATTGGTTTGATCCGGCTCAACATCCATCACCAGCATGATGGCAAAAATAATTAAAACCGAAATGGCTCCGGCATAGACCATGATCTGTACCAGGCCGACAAATCCGGCATTCAGCTGAAAATATATCCCGGCCACACCCAGAAAGGTCAGCACCAGGAACAGGGCTGAGTGAATGATGTTCCTGGAAAGGACAACCCCCAGTGCGGCCAGCAGCGTAATGCCGGCCAGGGCGATAAAAACGATATCATTCAGGCTCACGCTACCACATTTCCTTCCTTGGGGTGATCTTTTGCTGCCTTGTTGGCCAATGCACCCGCTACTTTTTTGGCTTTCTCTATATCTTCGACCATCATCACCGCTATTTTTTCCAGTTTATCCTGATCGGAAGCAAGAGCTGCCGCCAGAACTTTGCCCTTTTCCTCATCTTCCAGAAGTTTGCCCAGAATTTTGGGGGCATCCTTTTGCAGTGCACCGATCATTACGCTAATCCGTTTCTGATTCTTTTCTTCAGCTGCAACGATTTCTTCAGGCAAGTCTGTGACCAATTCCTGCGGGCGTTGATAAACTTTTTTGATATTTTCCCGATCATACGCGGCAAGTTCAAAGTTATGATCGAAGTGCAAACAATGCTTGGGACAATTTTCCACACAAAAATTACAGTACATGCAGTATTGAAAATCAATTGAATAAGACATCAATTTTTTCTTGTTGGTTTTATCATCCCGGACTGATTCAAGGCTTAAAACGCCATTCGGACAAACCTTGGTACACATCTCGCAGGCAATACAATCCTGGAAGTCAAGCTGCAGATTCCCGCGAAAGCGCGCCGGCAGCACCGGCATCTGTTCCGGGTATTGCTGGGTAATTTCCCTTTCAAAAGTATGTTTCAGGGTAATTCCCAATCCTTTTAACAAACCTGTTCCGTACATCTAAAATCACCATCCCATCCTCATTAAAACTTCTATGCCTGCGCCGGTGAGCAAAATATTGGCCAGACTCACCGGAATAAGAAACTTCCAACTGAAAGACATCAGATGATCCATCCGGATCCGGGGGAACGTCCACTTTATCAGGAAAAACACATTCAAAATAAGGTAGGTCTTAATGATGATCCACAGCCAGGAAGGCAGCCACGGTCCTTGCCAGCCGCCAAAAAATACGGTGGCCATCAGCGCCGACACAGCCACCAGATTGGTGTATTCCGCCAGGAAGAACAACGCCCAGCGCATGCCGGTATATTCCGTATAGGCACCGGAGGTCAGTTCCTGTTCCGCTTCCGGCATATCAAAAGGCCCACGGTTTAATTCCGCCGTCGCGGATATAAAATAGGTTATAAAGGCGATGGGCTGTAAAACCACGAACCAGATGTTGCTCTGGGCGGCCACAATATCAGACATTCTGAGTGATCCTGTGATCATGACCACGCCTAAAAGGGAAAAGGCCAGGGGGATTTCATAGGAGATCATCTGCGCCACCGAACGCATTCCACCCAGAAGCGACCATTTGTTGTTTGAACCCCATCCCGCCATCAGCAGCGCAATGGTACTTAAAGAACCAATGGAAATGAAATAGAATAGACCTACATTCAGATCAACAATTTCCATTCCGTCCCCCATGGGAATAACCACATACAACATGACTGAAATAATAATAAAAACCATGGGAGCGGTTTTGAAAATCATCCTGTCCGTTTGGGAAGGAACAATATCTTCCTTGGTCAGAAGCTTGATGGCGTCAGCAATAGTCTGAAACATGCCAAACGGACCCAGGCGATTCGGTCCCAGACGTTGTTGAATGAAACCGGAGACCTTGCGCTCCAACCAGATCAAAACGGTAATATTGAGGATAACGATAATAATAACGGCAATCCACTGTACGACCAGCAGAATCAGATCAGCCCAGCCCGGTGCCAATCCCAGACCTGTCAGCCATGCGACCAGGGCATGGGCAGTATTCACAAAGAAATGTTCCATAAATATATCACTCCTATCGATCTGCTTCGCCCAGAACCGGGTCCAGGGTGGCAATATTGGCGATAATATCCTGCAGCTTACCGCCCCGGGAAATCAGGGGCAAAACCATCAAATTGATGAAAGAAGGGGCCCGCACATGCAGGCGATAGGGTTTTTCTCCGCCGTCTGATACGATATAATATCCCAGTTCGCCCTTGGCTGATTCGATACGATGATACACTTCCAGACCTTTTTCCGGTTTCACAATCCGGGGGATCTTAGCCCGGATCTCACCTTCGGGCAGTTGATCCAGAGCCTGCGTGATAATCCGGCCGCTTTGTTCAATTTCCTGGAGACGGACCATGAAGCGGTCATAGTTGTCTCCTTTTTCACCCAGCGGCACATCGAATGCAAAACGATCATAAATACCGTACGGTTCAGCTTTGCGAAGATCATAATCCACGCCGCTGGCCCTTAAATTTGGCCCGGTGATCCCGTAATTGATGGCATCTTCGGCGGATAAAACGCCGATGTTTTTCAGCCTCGCCTGCAGGATCTCGTTGCCGCTCAGCAAATGGTTATATTCATCAAACATCTGCGGGATATTTTTAAGAAAGTTTCGGGCGGCAGGAATAAATTCCTCGGGAAGATCTTCGGCGAAGCCCCCAAAACGCATATAGGAAGCAATCATCCTTTGGCCGCTGGTCATCTCAAACAAATCCAGGATCTTTTCCCGGTCACGCATACAATAGGTGAAACCGGTGGTGGCCCCCAGATCGATCGCCAAACTGCCCACGAAAAGAATATGGGAAGCAATCCTTGAAAACTCACCCATAATGATACGGATGTACTCGGCCCGTTCCGGCACATGAATGTCCAGCATCTTTTCCACCGTCTGCACGTAACCCATGGTCGGCAGATGGCTGGCCAGATAATCAAGACGGGAAGCATAGGGAATGAATTGGGTATAGGTCCGGCTTTCGGCAATCTTTTCCACCGCCCGGTGCACATAGCCCACATGCACGATCGCATCCACGATCGTTTCTCCGTCCATCACCGCTTCCACATGCAGTCCGCCGTGGGTACTGGGATGGATCGGGCCGATATTGATGTTGTATTGATCAGTTTGTAACATTTTCCCGTCCCCTCATCGTAAAATCCTTGCGCAGCGGATGGCCCACATAATCATCCGGCATAAGTATGCGAACCAGATTGGGATGATTTTTAAAAGTGATGCCCATCAGATCATATACTTCCCGTTCCTGCCAATCGGCGGTGGGCCATACCGGAAATACCGAATCAATTTCCGGTTTATTGGCGGGTACCCGTGTCTTTATCACAATCTTGCGGTTGGCTGGAATAGAGTATAGATGATAGACGATTTCAAAGCTTCCATGGCTGTCGATGTAGTCGACCGCGGTCAGGTCAGCCAGATGATTGAAGCCGTATTTATCCCGCAATATTCTGGACAACGCCAGCAAATCTCCGGGATTTGTATGCAAAAATGTAAAAAACCTGTCCTGGTAAATCACCAGCTTTTCTCCCATCTGTTGCTGCAGCTCCTGCAGCATGTCTTGCGGGTCGTATTCACTCATAACGTTCATCTCCTTGTACTGGGATAGACGATTCTATTATTGTTTCTCTACCTTTTTTTTCAATTCCAGCAAACCCTGAAAAGGGGCTTCCGGTCGCACCGGACAACCGGGGATATAGACATCAACATGAAAAATTGTATCCGCCCCGGGGAGTACACTGTATCCGTCCACAAAAGGCCCGCCGCTGACAGCGCAATTACCCATGGCTACCACCCATTTTGGTTCTGCCATCTGTGCCCATACTCTTTCCACCGCCGGTTTCATCTTGGCTGTGATCGGACCGGCCACCACCAGAACATCAGCCTGGCGCGAGGCTGCGCGGAAGACCTCATATCCGTAGCGGGCAATATCGAAGCGCGCCGCACCCGAGGCCATCATTTCAATGGGGCAGCAGTTGCAGCCATAGGACAAGGGCCAGAAAGAACGGGATCTGCCCCAGTTCCACAGTTTTTCAAAAGTCGTGACGATGATATTGTTTTTCGCCAATATTTCCTCGTCATGGTTGTTTACCGCCACTGCAAGGCTCCCTCCTTCCATGCATACCAGAGCCCGAGCACCAGTATGGCAATAAAGATCAACATCTCTCCAAACGCAAACAGGCCCAGACTTTTAAATTTAACCGCCCAGGGAAAGAGAAAAACGGTTTCCACGTCAAATGCCAGGAATACCAGGGCATAAAGAAAATAATTGACCCGAAAGCGGATCCAGGTTTTACCGATCGTATCCACTCCGCACTCATAAGTGGTAAGTTTTTCCCGGTCCTGTTTAGGCTTGGGCCGCACCAGCCAGGCTGTTGCCATGGCTGCGACCGGAAAAGCGATGGTTAATAATAGAAAGATTCCAATAATTCCGTAATCGCTTAACATGTTGGCGAGCCTCCTAATTATA
>JAGFXV010000284.1 GCA_017861475.1 Bacillota bacterium
TGGTCAGCCAGGCACCCAGCGAATGTCCGATGATTTTTTTGCCGCGGGCTTCTTCCATGGCTTTGCTGGCAACTTCCCTCACCTGCAGGATGCGATCGATTTTTTCTTCCAGTTCTTTATTCTGATATTCGCCGCTGGTCTTGGGCCATGACAATAACTGTACGCTGATGGGATCATTTTCCTTACGGATATAGGACCAGATCTCTTCACAAGTGAAAGCCAGGACCGGGGCCAGAATCACGACCAGGTCATTGATCAGGCGATACAACACGGTCTGTGAAGCCCGGCGGGCGGGGTCATTTTTATCGTTACAGTAGAGCCGGTCCTTGATAATATCAAAGTAAATACTGCTGAGATCTACCGTGCAGAATTTGTGCACGGTATGAAACACGATATGGAATTCGTAATCATTATAAGCTTTGGTCACCCGCTGCACTACCTGCTCCAGTTTGAGTAAAGCCCATTTGTCCAGTTCGCCCAGTTGCTCATAGGCAACGCTGTCCTTTTGGGAATCAAAATCATAAATATTGCCCAGGATAAAGCGGCAGGTATTTCTGATCTTGCGGTACGCCTCACTGGATTGCTTGATAATGTTGTTGGAGACTGATATATCATTACGGTAATCAGCCGATGATACCCACAAGCGCAGGATATCGGCGCCCATTTCCTGGATCATTTTGAGCGGGTCAACCACGTTACCCAGTGACTTGGACATTTTATAGCCTTTTTCATCCACGATAAATCCATGGGTCAGGACTTTTTTATAAGGAGCAATCCCGCGTACTGCCACGGAAGTGGACAGGGACGAATTGAACCAGCCGCGATGCTGGTCACTGCCCTCCAGATAAAGATCAGACGGCCAACTCAATTCCGGTCTGGTTTCCAGTACAGCCATATGCGAAGATCCGGAATCAAACCAAACATCCATGATGTCGGTTTCCTTGGTGAATTTCTGCTGCCCGCACTTGGGACAGGTGAAACCTTCCGGCAGCAGTTCGCCGGCTTCTTTCATAAACCAGATATCAGATCCATGCTCGGCAAACAAATCGCTGATGCGGTTGATGGTTTCATCATTGACAATGGTCTCACCACAACTGTCACAATAGAAAATGGGAATCGGCACACCCCAGGTACGCTGCCTGGAAATACACCAATCTCCGCGGTCGCGAACCATGTTGTAGATGCGTTCCCGACCCCAGGAGGGGATCCATTCCACATCGTCGATGGCCTGCAGGGCTTCCTTGCGGAAACCATCAATAGAGGCAAACCATTGATCGGTGGCTCGATAGATGATGGGGTTTTTGCAACGCCAGCAATAGGGATACTGATGCTCATATTTTTCAGCTTTGAGCAGCATACCCTTTTCCTGCAATTCATCGATTACATTCTGATTGGCTTTGTGGACATATAACCCTTTAAATTTACCTGCCTCTTCGGTAAAACAACCGCTGTTGTCAACCGGAGAGATGACCGGAAGCCCGTATTCCCGTCCTACATAAAAGTCGTCTTCACCATGACCGGGCGCAGTGTGTACGCATCCAGTGCCAGCCTCAAGCGTTACATGACGGCCCAAAATCACAAGAGAATCGCGGTCCATGAAAGGATGACGGCAGACTGCCCGTTCCAGTTCCTTGCCGCGGAATTCTTTCAGAATTGTGATGTCACTCCAATTCAACTGGGCCTGAACGCTTTCCAGCAATCCTTTGGCCAACACATATTTTTCACCGTTTACTTCCGCCAGCACATATTCAAAATCAGGATGCAGGGAAATACCGGTATTGGCCGGCAAGGTCCAGGGAGTGGTGGTCCAGATAATGACGAATGCATTTTCGGGCACGACCCCTTTGCCATCTTTGACCGGGAATTTGACGTAGATGGAGGGAGAAACTTTGTCATTGTATTCGACTTCCGCCTCAGCCAGCGCGGTTTCACAGTCGCCGCACCAGTAAACCGGTTTTAATCCTTTATATATGTAGCCTTTGTTGGCCATTTCTCCAAATACCTTGATCTGCACGCTCTCAAATTTTGGATCCAGGGTCAGATAAGGATGATCCCAATCTCCGCTGACCCCCAGCCGCTGGAACTCTTCACTCTGGATGCCTACATATTTCATAGCATAGTCATGACAATGGCGCCTGAATTCGACCACATCGGTGCGATGGCGGTCAATACCCAGAGCTTTGATTGCCTGTTGCTCGATGGGCAGACCGTGCGTATCCCAGCCGGGCACATAGGGTGAATCAAATCCCAGCATGGAATGTTGTTTGACAATGATATCCTTTAAAATTTTATTCAAAGTATGGCCCAGATGAATGTCACCATTGGCATAGGGAGGGCCGTCATGCAGGATAAATTTTTCCTGTCCGTGGTTTTTATCCTGAACCTGCTGATAAATATTTTTCTCTTGCCAGAATTTCAAAATTTCCGGCTCTTTGTTGGGCAGATTGGCCCGCATGGGGAACTCTGTCCGGGGCAAATTCAAGGTTTCATCGTATTTTCCTTTGGCCATTGTCTAACCACCTCATCATATTTTCTAAGCAGTGTGCTATAATTAATAAAAAACCTCTCATCCCGCAGACGAAAGGGCCTTATTGTTAGCTGCCGCTCTTTTCAGCATACCTGTCTTTAAAACGTAATACATTTTAGCATATAGCCCGCCACATAACAACCATAGCAGCTATTGACATTTATTAATCAATTTATTTTTTTCGATAAAATTTTTCAAAACAATCTAAAAAATAAAGGAAAATCAAACGTCTATCAAGAATTTACACTGCATTTATTATAGAAAGTACTGAGGTGAACAGCTTAATGAATAAAACTCTGTCTCTTCAGGGAAGCCGGCGCAAGATGAAACTCAGAGTAATATTACGGGCTGCGATAAGCGGTGCGGTGCTTGGCTCAATGATTGGCTTTTTCGTTAATTATTATCCTTCCATTAATCCGATCATGTTTGCCTTGGTATTTGGCGGTCTTGGTGGCCTTTTTATCGGCATGTGGACATCAACTGAAAATACCAGAGAATATGTTGAACCATCTGAAAAATTGGCTGATTTTGCCCTGACAGTTGCCGGCGGAGATCTGACCGGCAAGATTGAAGATATCCACAGTGGCTATATGGGTCATCTGGCTGTTTCCATCAACAACATGACCAATCGCATCAAGAACCTGATCAGCGAAACCAATCAGCTCAGCCGGCAGGTTTACGATTCTTCAGAAATATTGTTTGATCTATCCAAGGAAAACAGTAATGCCGCCCGGGAAGTGTCCCAAGCAATCAACAACATTGCTGATGGAGCTGACCAGCAGGCGGCATCGACGCAAAATACCACCAATTTAATTATGAATCTGGCTGATACCTTTGCCGCTATTGCCTTGAATACGCAAAAATGCGTGCAAACTTCGATCAAAACCCGCCAGGCAGTGCAGAGCGGAGTGGATGCGGTTGACCTGCAGAACCGTCGAATGAATGAAAGCCGTCAGGCGCTGGAGGCGGTCAGCAAAGCTGTGGCCATGCTGGATGAAAATTCCGCCCGCATCGAAGAGATCGTAGCGGTAATCCGTGGTATTGCCGATCAGACCAATCTGCTTTCCTTGAACGCCGCTATTGAAGCAGCCAGGGCAGGTGAGCATGGACGAGGATTTGCAGTTGTTGCTGAAGAAGTCAGGAAACTAGCCGAACAATCAG
>JAGFXV010000285.1 GCA_017861475.1 Bacillota bacterium
CGATTTAAACCCGGCAAGGTTATGGTTACTATGTTTGCGGCCACCCACTGCGAATCGACTTCAATTCTGCCCCCGCTCAGATCTCTATAACGAAATTGTCCGAAGGATCCATTTACCTTGCTTAACAATGGATACTTACTCTCATCAACAATTGATCCTCCGCGTGATACCTGATTGCTGCCGGTATTTGAAGTGCTGGTGTTGCTCCCAGAGCTGCCGGCTGAACTCCCGCTTTGGTTCACATTACTGTTATTATTGGAATTTACACCGATAGAATCCGGGGGTGTGCTGTTGTTAGCTTCATCTTTTTTTTCAGTAACAGTTTGTGATTTACCATCGACTTCTTTCGTTATCTCAGCGTTTGACTGGTTTGTTTGAGCTTCAGGTCGACTGTCAGAAGGCTTCACAGCGTCTTTCACTTCACTTGTTGATACATTATTCCCACTGTTTTTTTGAACTTCCTTGGTATCCTTTCGCTGTGAATCCTCATTAGCAATCAGTCTGTCAGAATTGGTCACCATACCGGATACGGAAATGCCCAAACCTAAAACGATTAAAATCAAAATAATGATTCCTGCGATTTTTTTGTTCATATATTTCTCCCTGTAATGTCGATTGCATCATATAAACAACATAGCTGCCATATAGGGTATTTTTTATTTCTTCCTCCTTTTCCCATTAGATTTTCCAATTTCCACTAATGTTTTTTACTTCATTTATCTACTTTTAATTCTATCGATAACTATAAAATAACGTCAAAGGTAAGATAAACCAGCGAGCCAATATGGTACATAATGTCTCACCCGCTATGCCCATATTGATTCCAAATGACACAACATAAAAGAAAAGCCCGGATAAAATCCGGGCTTTTAAAAGGACTATGCTTTTTTTAATTGGTTCTAGGGAACCATAGCCATTTCGCCGCCGTCCACATTGATGATCTGTCCGGTTATGAAATTCGAAGCTGCTGATGCCAGGAAAACCACTGCACCCTTGAGGTCGTCTTCTCCGCCGTAACGTCCAAACGGAACTCTGGGCAGGAGATATTTAGAATTCTTTTCAAGGATCCATTCCGTCATATGGGTGGGGAAGAAACCAGGAGCAAGGGCATTTACATATATACCGTATCTGGCCCATTTTACCGCCAGGTCTTTGGTCAAAGTCATCAATGCACCTTTGCTGGCATTGTAAGCGACTGCATCCATTTCTTCCGGTTTGGTTCCGCCATATCCGCCCAGGGAACAGATGTTAATGATTTTGCCATAACCCTGTTCACGCATTACCCGGCCGGCCATTTGCGTTAATTGAAACAATCCGTGTAAGTTGAGATCCATTACTTTATGCCAGTCTTTCATGGCAAAGGTCATAGAATCGCCGCCCCAGGTCAGACCGGCATTGTTGACCAGTATATCCAGGCTGCCGAATTCTTTAACGGTAACATCCACCAGATTCCGGCAGTCTTCAGGGTTGCTTACATCACAAGCCACGCCCAGTGTCTTTACCCCTAATTGTTCCAACTCTTTTGCCAATTCGATGCAACGATCAACTTTACGGGCCGCTATCACCACGTTAGCCCCAGCTTCGGCTAAGGCTGTTGCCATATAAGCTCCCAGGCCGATTGACCCACCGGTTATAACTGCAGTTTTGCCGTTTAGTTTAAACATTTCCAATACTTGCATTACGATTCCCCCTTTATGTTGTATTACCATGTTTTTATTATAATGCAACAAATATGCCATTGCATTCCCAAAAAATAAATTTATTCAAAATATGTACTTATTTTCCCAAAAGTCTTAATATTCCGAGTTTTATTATTTCAATAAAAAATCTGTTATTTCATTTTGTTTTAATATATAATCATTTGTAATATTATTTTATTCGATATTACAAAATTAGATTGCGGAGGGGATTGTAAGTGAATAAGGATTATCAACAAATGTACAAGGACAAATTACGTACAGCCGAAGAGGCTATGAAAGTTGTAAAACCTGGAGCCTGGATCGATTACGCCATGTTTAATGGCAAACCGGTCGCTTGTGATGCAGCTCTGGCAGCTCGCAAGGATGAATTGAAAAATATCAATGTTATGGGTGCTGTAACCGTACCTCCGCTCCCGGAAGTTGTCATGAAAGACCCCATGGGAGAGGTTTTCACTTATAACGATCAGCATTTTAGTGCCTTGACCCGTATTTTCCAGGAAAGATGCGGTAATGTTTTCTATCAACCGACACTTTATGGTGAATCGGAAATGTATATGAAATATGCTACTTATGAAGAGGATCCGGGCGCCAAGAAAAGCAAAATTGGCACCAATCTGCGGGATGTGTTTATTGCCCAGACAACTCCCATGGATGAAAACGGCTATTTCAACTGGGGTCTGCATAATTCATGCTGTTATTGGCAAGCTCTAACTGCCAAAAACAGGATCGTAGAAGTCAACAACAATATTCCCTATTGCTATGGTGGAAACCAGGAACGGATTCATATCTCCCAGGTAACCTACGTGGTAGAAGGAGAAAACCCGCCATTATACGAACTGGCCAAAATCGAGCCCTCTGACACGGATGCCAAAATTGCCGCCAATGTACTGGATTTCTTGGAAGACGGTCAGTGTATCCAGCTCGGCATTGGCGCCATGCCCAATATCCTGGGTAAAATGATCAGTGAAACCGATCTCAAGGATTTAAGCGGATGGACGGAAATGCTGGTCGATGCTTATATGCATATGTGGGAATCAGGCCGTATGACCGGTTTAAAGAAAGTGTTTGATCCCGGCAAAATCAACTATACTTTTGCGCTGGGCGGCAAGGAGTTATATGATTGGATGGACCGCAATCCGGCGATTGCTTCCTGCAGTGTGGGCTATGTAAACCATCCTACCCAACTGTGCCAAATCGATAACCTGATATCGATCAATCAAGCTCTCCAGGTCGATCTCTACGGTCAGGTCAATGCTGAGAGTTCCGGATTTAAACAGGTATCCGGTAATGGCGGAATGTCTGACTTCGTGCTCGGTTCTTTCTGGTCCAAGGGCGGCCGCAGTTTTATCTGCCTGCCTTCCACCCATACCAAGAAAGACGGCACCGTTATTTCAAGGATCGTTCCCAACTTTGAACCCGGCTCCATTACCACTCTTTCACGCCAGATGGTCAATCATGTCGTTACCGAATACGGCGTAATAAGCATGAAGACATGTCCGACCTGGTACCGGGCGGAGAAACTGATATCCATCGCCCATCCCGACTTCCGTGACGATCTTATTAAAGCGGCTGAAGAACGCAAGATTTGGAGACGGACCAACAAAATAGAGTAGTCTTTTTCATCCATATTAAAAACTTATAGAAACAGATGGAAACCGTGCATGATTCGTATGAAAATATGTTGATTGCACGGTTTTTTTGATAAAACAAATACAGCGTAAATATTGACATGTTTGCCATATATGTTTTTATAATTACTATACGGTCGGTCGACCGACTGATATAGGAGTGATACTAGATGAATCCTCATACAAAACAAGAAGATATGTATAACAATCGACAAAAGATCATCGATGCTGCCACTGCTTTAGTCATGGAACGGGGAGTCAAGGGTACCAGTCTGGCTGATATAGCCAACGTCGCTGGCATAAGCAAAGGAACCTTATTCTATCACTTTGCTGCCAAAGACGATTTAATTTACGAACT
>JAGFXV010000286.1 GCA_017861475.1 Bacillota bacterium
TCAGATCCATGTATTTGCCCATTTCAGGATGAACATCAGCGCCAGCGCCCATCGGAATATGAGACATATGCTGAGCACCACCGGCAAATTCAACATCTCCAGCCCAGCCAGAAGCCATCATGGAAGAGGCAAAGGAAATGGCATTCAGACCTGATGCGCAGAAACGGTCAACCGTACATCCGGGAACATCATAGGAACCATCAGAAAGAATCCAAGCCATACGGCCCTGATTCAGACCTTGTTCCATAAAAGCATTGGCAGTGGCAGCCCAAACTACGTCATCAATGATACCCTGTTTGGCTTTGTCTTCAACGCCAATTCTTTTTCTCAGTTCTTTAAATACGATAGCTGACAATTCATCAGCACGGACATTGGTAAACCAGGATTGTTTTCCTGCACGGGCAACAGCCGTACGTGCAGCTTCTACTACAAATACATCCTTCATTAAAATGTTATCCCCCTTTAAATTATTAATAGGTCATTAAAACCAATCTGATAAATATTACAGATTCGCTATTGATTCGCAAAATCCTTCTAAAATCAGGTAATAAAATTAATATTTTTAATAATAATTAATAAATGAAGGATAGAATTAATTATTTTGTGCCGGTTCTGGAGATCAACGACCAAATATTGTCATAATAATTTTTATTTGATAATTCGTTTTCAAGAACAAATATGGTATACTTAACAAATCAATATAAACCTGCCAAATGGATTGCGAAAGGGGAATCATCATGGAACAACTGACCAAACAGGTGAAATTCGAAATGCTCAGGACTTTATTATGGTTAGTAGTTGCGCTTGCTATCGGGATTGGTGCATATTATCTCATTTGGTAACAGCGCAGAATTAAATAAAGGATAAAGATATTTTTAAATCAGCGTGTAGAAACCCCTGCTATGTCTATTTGCGGGGGTTTAATTTATTTTTAGCCGGTGTATCTCGTGAAGGAGTTTTATCATTTAGTAAATAAAAAATTCGTTGGTTATAGTTGACAAATATATCAATGTCTCATTATAATCATAGATAGATACCCAAGGGGGGTATGATATGAAGGAAGAAATGAATGATCAGGATACGCGTAAAAATGTTCTGGTAAGACTGAGAAGGATCGAAGGACAGGTGCGCGGAGTGCAACGTATGGTTGAAAACGAGGCGGAATGCAGCGAGATAATGAATCAGATTGCTGCCATAAAGTCTGCTGTCAATCAAGTCGGCCTGCTGGTTTTTGAAAGTCATGCCCGTGAATGTATAGCCCGCTCACTTCATGAAGAAGATAATGAGCAGAGCTTTGAAGAGATCGTCAAAATGATGGGCAGATTTATTAAATAGCAGCAGTGCAACAACTTACAAGTAAGGAGGTATATGTATGTCAAATGTCAAGGCAGTTAATGCAGATGGTTTTGATAACGAAGTACTAAAGGCAAGTAACCCGATAATGGTGGATTTTTGGGCACCCTGGTGTGGACCATGTAAAATGCTGGGACCGATCGTGGATACGCTGGCCGAAGAAAACAAGGAAAAGTTGGACGTAGCCAAAGTAAATGTAGATGAGAATCAATCAATCGCAGCCAAGTACGGGGTAAGGGGCATTCCGACGCTGATCTTTTTCAAAGACGGACAGGAAGTTAAACGTATCGTTGGTGCCCAGGGCAAACCGCAGTTGCAAAAAGTGATTGATGAAATCGTAGGTTAAGATTTTACCTAAAAAAACAGCCAGCTTTTTTTAAGGCTGGCTGTTTCGTTACAATTCAGGCTTATAACGCCGAACTGCCTTCTTCTCTGGTACTGATTCGAATGACTCTTTCCACCGGATATACGAAAATTTTGCCGTCACCAACTTTCCCGGTACGGCAGACATTTATAATGGTTGAGATGATATCTTCAATGACTTGATCTTCAGATACAATTTCAATTTTAACTTTGGGGAATAAATCAACGATGTGTTCCTGCCCGCGGTAATATTGTTTTTGCTCCCGCTGCAGACCTCGGCCTTTAACTTCAGAAACAGTCATACCCCGAACGCCGATATTATCAAGTGCGGTTTTTACTTCGTCCAGTTTTGACGGTCTGATAATAGCTTCAATTTTCTTCATTAATTTTCCTCCCAATATGAAATAACCTGATTCTATTAGTCTACCTTATGACTAAAAGTTGAATCAATAACAGAAATCGAATCAATTTCAATTTCCCTCATTATTTGTATTGAGAATGCCGGAGTAAGCAGAAATTCCATGTTCACTGATATCAAGCCCATCCAGTTCTTCCTCAACGGTAACGCGAATCCCCATGGTTTTTTTCAATACCGTAAATATTGCATAGGTTGCCGTAAAGGCCCACAACGAAATGACCAGCACTCCGAAGAACTGAACTGCCAGGAGGTGAAAACCGCCGCCGAAAAACAACCCGCCTTTTTCAGCAAAGAGCCCCACTGCTATAATACCCCAAACTCCATTGACTCCGTGAACCGCGATTGCGCCAACAGGATCATCGACCAACATTTTGTCAAAAAAGTTGACCGCCAAAACGACTAATACGCCGGCAACCATGCCAATGAAAACCGCACAGGTTGGACTTACGAAGGCTGTACCTGCAGTAATGGCCGCCAGTCCTGCCAGTGAACCATTCATGGTCATACTGGGGTCAGCTTTACCATATCTGAACATGGTAAACAGGGCTGCTACCGTACCGCCAGCGGCGGCTGCCAGGTTGGTTGTAACAACGATCCGTCCGATGTTCAGATCCAGTCCGGAAAGTGAACTGCCGGCATTAAATCCAAACCAGCCAAACCAAAGGATGAAAGTACCCAGAAAAGCCAGATGAAGGTTATGAGGGGGTAAAAAATTTACCGAACCATCCTCCTTGAATTTTCCGGTTCTCGCGCCCAGGACCAATACGGCTGCCAGTGAACTCCAGCCACCAACCGCATGAACTGCTGAAGAACCTGCAAAATCCAGCATGCCCATTTGGCCCAGCCAGCCGCCGACACCCCATACCCAGTGTCCGGCTACCGGATAAATCAATGCTGCCGCCAGGGCGGTATAAATGATGTAAGGTTTGAATTTCATGCGTTCAGCTACTGCTCCTGAAACAATGGAGGCCATTGCCATAGCAAAAGCAGCCTGAAAGATCCAGTAAGCATAAACGGGTATGTTTATACTGAGATGGCTTAAATTGCCGTTGATAAAAAAACCACTGCTGCCAAACAGGCCAGCCTTGTCAGCTCCATACATGATGGCAAATCCAACTGCCCAATAACTGAGCAGTCCCACGGTACAATCGGTGAAAACCTTCATGACGATATTAACGGAATTTTTTGACCGGATAAACCCGGCTTCGAGGAAAGCAAAACCACCTTCCATAATAAAGACCAGCGCTGCACAAAGAAGTACCCAAATCGTGTTTATGGAGATTGCCAGACTTTGAACTGTAACTTCCGTCATTATGTACCATTCCCCCAATAAAATAATAAAAGGCAAAAAAAAAGCTCGAATCCAAACCAGAGCAAACTGGTTCGATCAAGCATCTTTGCCGGACAGGAATTATCCTGCCATTTATATGATTGAATTTAGCCGGCAAAATATAGAAAAACAACTTTGTTTTGGTGTTGTATGCTATTGTTTATCCGGCTGATTGATTAATTATATGATCTTTTTCTTTCGCCGGCAAGG
>JAGFXV010000287.1 GCA_017861475.1 Bacillota bacterium
CTGTTTAAAAAATGAGTAATTTAAAATTTTAAGGGAGGTGAAAAATATCGATCCATTAGTAAGTATGATCATTGGTTTAGTAGTATTGGCAGTTGGTATAGCTGCCGGGTATTACTTAAGAAAGATTCTCGCAGAGAGCAAAATCGGGTCCGCTGAGGAAGAGGCAGAACGGACAATTGATGAAGCAAAAAAAGAGGGGGAAGCCAAAAAGAAGGAATTGCTCCTGGAAGCGAAGGATGAAATTCATCGCAATCGCCAGGAATTCGAAAAGGATTTGAGGGAGAGAAGAAGAGAATTAGATCGTCTGGAAAGAAGAGTTTTACAAAAAGAGGAACTTGTTGAGAAGAAATCTGAAAACATTGAAAAGAAAGAACTCAGCCTTTTTGAAAAAGAAAAAGATATTGACAAGACACAACAGGATCTGCAGTTGATCTTAACCCAGCAATTGAAAGAACTGGAACGTCTCTCCGGGCTGAGCTCGGAAGAAGCCAAGGAACTATTGTTACACAATGTTGAACAACAAATACGCCAGGAAACGGCGGTTATGATAAGAACGCTGGAAGCGGAGGCCAAAGAGGAATGTGACAAACGGGCCAAAAATATTGTCTCTCTGGCTATTCAACGTTGTGCTGCAGATGTGGTATCTGAGACAACGGTATCAGTTGTAGCCCTTCCCAATGATGAGATGAAAGGACGTATTATTGGCCGTGAGGGCCGCAATATACGTACATTTGAAACCCTTACGGGCGTTGATCTCATTATTGATGATACTCCTGAAGCTGTAATTCTGTCGGCATTTGACCCGGTAAGAAGAGAAACGGCAAGATTGGCACTGGAACATTTGGTATCTGATGGCCGTATTCACCCTGCCCGCATTGAAGAAATGGTGGACAAGGCGAAAAAAGAAGTTGATCAGGAATTACGAGAAGTTGGTGAACAGGCTGCTTTTGAAGTAGGCGTACATGGGTTACATCCGGAATTGATTAAATTACTGGGCAGATTGAAATATCGCACCAGTTACGGTCAGAATGTACTAAAACACTCCATAGAAGTTGCGCATCTGGCTGGCGTTATGGCTGCAGAACTGGATGTGGATGTGGCTTTGGCCAAGAGAGCCGGTCTGCTTCATGACATCGGCAAAGCAGTTGACCACGAAGTCGCCGGGCCTCATGTTGAAATCGGTATCGATTTGGCTAAGAAGTACCGCGAGAGCAAGGAAGTTATTCATGGTATTGAGGCTCATCACGGTGATATTGAGCCACAAACAATCGAAGCGGTACTTGTACAAGCTGCCGATGCGATTTCTGCTTCACGGCCGGGAGCCAGAAGAGAAACGCTGGAGAATTATATCAAGCGCCTGGAGAAATTAGAAAATCTGGCCGACTCTTTCGCCGGGGTGGACAAATCATTTGCCATTCAGGCAGGCCGGGAAATTAGAATAATCGTTAAACCGGACGAAATAGATGATTTGGAATCTATAACCCTGGTTAAAGACATCGCCCGCAAAGTTGAACAGGAATTGGATTATCCCGGACAGATCAAGGTCATGGTAATCCGGGAAACCCGCTCCGTAGAATTTGCAAAATAAATAATCCAGTATAAACAGAGCGAGTAAAAAAGGTTTAGAGCAAGGCAATCGGGAAGTCTGTGATTGAGGCGTACATCTGGTACGTTGATTGAACGGGCTTCCCGAATTAACGAAGCTATAAGCCTTTTTTGACGCTCTGGAGGGTTCTTCGGGCCCTTAATTTCTTTTGCTTATAATTACCAATCCCGTGGGGAAGGAATTCCAATCGTAACTGCCGAAGATAATCGGGATAAACTAAACAAGGGGATATTGAACATGACCTTATACGCAGGATTGGATGCAGTAATTTCAGCTTTTATTCGTAACCCCGAACTAAGTTCTATCCAATATAAAACCGGACAAAATATTATCGAAATGGAAATGATACTCAAAGATAATATCGAGAATGAAAAGCAACAGTTATTCTGCCGGAAGACAACGGCTGCCATACAAATGCTACATAAACTGAGGGAAAATGAGAATATTGATCTGAGAATAAGTTTTGATATTCAAGGCAATATTAGTATTTTAACCCTTTACAGAGACGCTTTTACGTTGTCTGAAGAAGAAATAGATTTGTATGTAAAGCTCGCAAGATTAGCATTCCCGAATATGTTGTTTCGAGAAACAGACGAGACAGTTCTGCAAAGTAAAGTGGTTAATGATATAAAAAAACGGTTGTTACAAGACATCAGCCATAAAAATGACACGGCCAATAATATTTTTGCCTATCGGGATCGGGGCAAAATGTTTGTGTTTGATAAATAAACGGAGGATAAAAATTTGAATATTCTAGTTATCGGTGATATTGTAGGTAAACCCGGCCGGGAAATATTAAAAAGCTTACTGACCTGGGTTCAAAGCCGTTATAATATTGATTTTACGATTGCCAATGCGGAAAATGCAGCGGGCGGACGCGGTCTTACCCTCGATGTAAAGAACGAACTGCTGGGCATGGGGATTGACTGCCTGACCATGGGTAATCATGTTTGGGATAATAAAAATATATTCTCTTTTATTGATGATGAACCGCGGTTGATAAGACCAATAAATTATCCAGGTGATTGTCCGGGTCAGGGAATGCATATATACAAGGCCGGATTCAATAAAAAGATAGCAGTCATTAATGCGAGTGGAAGAGTTTTTCTTCCAGCATTGGATTGTCCATTCAGAGCAATGGATGATGTTTTAGAGGATATTAATGCAGATGCAGACTACATCATTGTTGATTTTCATGCCGAAGCTACTTCAGAAAAGGTTGCCTTTGGCTATTATCTTGATGGCAGGGTTTCTGCTGTACTTGGTACCCACACGCACATCCAAACAGCAGACGAGCGGGTTTTGACAAACGGGACAGCTTATATTACTGATTTAGGCATGACCGGACCGATTGAATCAATTTTGGGGATGGAAAAGGAAACGATTATTGAACGCTTTCTAAACGCTAGACCGACTCGTTTTCAGGTTGCAGATGGCCCGGCCCATTTGCAGGGTGTAGTTTTACAGCTGGCAGAAGACGATAAGAAAGCCATAAAAATTGAAAGAATATCACATGTATTAAGCAATAAAGGTATAATATGAAAATTTATCCATAGATTCGCTGGAAAAAAGAAGGAATTACTGAAACAAATGAGAATATACTTCTATATGAGCAACCAATCACAACAATAAAGATAGTTCTTATTATTGAGGGAGGGTTTTTTTAATGGAAGTATTAAAAGTTTCAGCGAAATCAAGTCCTAATTCGGTTGCAGGAGCATTGGCTGGTGTTTTGAGAGAAAAAGGATCTGCAGAAATACAAGCTATCGGTGCGGGTGCAATTAATCAGGCAATCAAAGCTATAGCCATAGCTCGTGGTTTTGTTGCCCCCAGCGGAATGGATCTGATTTGTATTCCGGCATTTACAGATATTATAATCGACGGCGAAGAGAGAACTGCAATCAAGCTTATCATTGAACCAAGATAATTAATATTAAATTTGCTTCTATGGGAACCTGCTTTGGTAGCAGGTTCTTTCTCTTGCCCGTCTTAAATATTGATGTGTATTACAGATAAAAATGTTTCATGATTGGGAGTTAATTTAT
>JAGFXV010000288.1 GCA_017861475.1 Bacillota bacterium
TCCATCTTCAAACCGGGTCTGTTAAGGTTTCAATTGGTCAGAGTGTAAAAAAAGGTGAAGTGATTGGCAGAGTGGGTCATTCAGGCAATTCCTTTGCTCCACATTTGCATTTTCAGCTTATGGATAGCAGCGACATAGCTACTGCAAACGGATTGCCTTGTGCTTTTGAACAATATGAAGTATTCCAAGATGGCAAATGGCAAAAAGTAGTTAACGGTATTCCCACAGATAAAGATAGGATAAGGTTTGGTTCCTTTCCAGCCAATTAATCTCGTATCAACCGCATAATTGAATACGGTTCCACCTTATTTAAAAAAGGTTTACATTTTTTGTTCAATTTCAGTAACACATTCGTTTTTAATCTTTCCGACCAGGAATTGCAATGCATCGATAACGTGTGGTCTGATATCACCGCCTATCAGAACATACATTATATCGTCTCCGAGTTCCAACTGACCTTCATTAAGCCAAACCCTGACATGGAATATACCGTCCATTTTATAAGTTTCAGCAATTGCCGCATCAACCTTTGCTTCATCATAAGCAAATTCCATTCCTTTGACCAAAGAACCGTCATCAAATCCTTGGCGGACCTTGACTTTGGGAGTTTGGCGTACAACACCATTATGGGCTAAAAACATTCCTTCCTGTAAAGCAGCTGGATCACTTTTTGCTTCTTTGAGCCATTGATCAATAGATGGCGGCACTTTTTTCATTTTTTCACAACTCATAAACTAAAACACTCCTTACTGATCCAATAAAAATCGCGCATGGGATATAACCTTAAAATTCGAGTTCGGTAAGTGGTAATACCCACAAGAATATAGCCTTACCACGCATTACTCTATACAAAATAATAGCACCCACCTCTCAGCAGATGCTCTTATTTATTAAATCCTAGGCTTCAATATACGAGCAGCAATAATCGGTAGTTTCTTTCACAATTAGACTAAATTTAGAATTTGCTGATACCTCGAATGATTCTCCATTTGTGAAAGTGTGCCAGTCATCACTACCCGGCAATTTTACTTCAAGATTTCCTTGTATGATTTCCATAATTTCTTTGTCTGAGGTGCCAAATTCGTATTCGCCAGGCAGCATAATACCTAAGGTTTTCTTTTCGCCATTTTCAAACAGAATAGTTCGGCTAGTCACTTTTCCATCAAAATATATATTCGCCTTTTTAACTATCGTTACCTTTTCAAATTGATCCATAACCATACCTCCTCAGAATAAATATACTTAGCATTATACTGCAAATAAGTTCATTGTTTAAATTTATTATCTATCAGCCTTTTCCTTCAAAATATTGATTTATTCATTTCAGTATCTCCTCATCATCGATGCGCCTGACTGATAGCAGCTCGACTCCCAAATCATTAATGGTTCGAAGCACTCCATATAGAGCCGATTGATCCACGATATCTCCACGCAGCTTGGTGGTGAAATCAGGCTGCTTTATAATTGTGAGCCCTTCAAACCAAGCCTCATGAAAATACCCGCCAATAATGATCTCATATAACATGCTGCACCTCCTAAATCAACTGCCTCCAACGCAGGGCCAGCCCTAAAATTACCGCATTCCCGAGAATCTCAACCCCCGAGAAAAACATATAGTGAAGGGTTGTTTCCGATCCCACCATAAATGACCCCAGTTGGTACACAATCATCAGGCTCGCAGCGGCGATATTAGTTATTCTATTGGCCTTATAAGGCAAAACCGAGGATAACAGTACCATTAAAAACGGTATTTCCAGAGAAATACCTGCCATGAGCAAGAAACCTTGCGTCATCTCAATGCCTGCTATATTGCCCTCCAGCAGTCCCTTTAGAACCGCCATCTCCATATTGCTTAAGACATCGCAAAGAATGTAGTTGAGTGACAGAAACACCCACAGCTTGGACAATAGCACCGGTATTGGATTATTAAGATTGGTTTGTAGCGTACTTTGTAATTTCATCAAAAATCCCCCTCATTATAGTTGCTTATAAAAGCTCGGCAGCAAATTTTATGCAGCATTATCTGAACAAATCTTAACCACTTTTACTTCAGATTCATTTATACCTCTGATCAATAACCACCCTAAGAATAAAAATTCGGCGATCGTTTGGGGAATTAAAAGAATCGTATTAACCATGGGGTAGCCGGGGAAGAGAAAATATACAAAAACATTCAGCAGCAAGCTGCAACCGCCAACTACCAGCAAAATGCCCAGATATCCGGGAATAAATTCTGACTTGTAAACCAAAAGGCCCAGAGGAACCAGCCATAGCGCAAAGAATATATTAGCGATTTCGTAGCCATGCAAATATAAATCATAGGAGAGCATGGCCTGAGCCTGCAGTTGAGTGACAGTAAAGGCACTTAAATATTCAGCCCCGCTTAACAGGTGTAAAGATGCAAATTCATTTAAGAGATTCATCATGTTGATAGCGGTGCCGATTATAACCAAAATCACCATGATCATGGCCTGATTTTTATTGACTGTACTAAGCAGCTTATATAAAACCAGCGGCAGAAACACAAAAATTGTCATCATAATTAAATCGCTGACAAAACCCAGGCGGAATATTAATTCATTAGCCATAATATTATTAGCCGTGGCTGCCATGTCACCAGTTACGAATAATTTGTCCCGAATAATCTGAGCGATGGGACCAAATACAAACATCAGCAGCCATAATAATCCTGCCCATCTGGCGGTCTTTTTGTCTGGAATCATTTTTTCATCCCCCTTTATTGCCATAAAGAAACCTCCTCATTTTATTTGCTTATCTGTTATAAGCATGCTAAAAACGAAGAGGTCTGTGCACCTTCTAAAGTAGGGTATTGCGTTTAGTAAAGTAGGGTTTACCCCAGGGCCGGTAAAGCTCTATACCAATCCCAGCTCTATCGCTTTCGCCACCGCCTGGGTACGCCGATGGACTGCTAATTTTCCAAAGATGTTTTGAACGTAGCCTTTCACGGTGCTGAGCGCCAAAAAGAGCGTATCACAAATCTCTTGATTGGATAATCCAGACACAATCAAGGCCAGCACTTCAAGCTCTCTTACTGTAAGGGGATCGGAGAGTGATTGGTTAGCATGTTCCTTTTCAAATGCCAGCTTATTTTCATCCTGCATACCCCAAAGCTGCCTAGTCTGATGATGTGCCGCTGCAGCTTCTATCTGTTTTTCCAGGTCATCGATGCTAATATCATCAGGTATGGGATTAATATAGTAATACGTCTTGCTTTCATTGATGCAGCCGAGTGCCAAATCGTACAATCCCTCCTGGCAATAGATCCTCGCCAGCAGCAGATAGTATTTGTATTTCCAATCCATCAGCGCATAGCTCTGACCATAGGTCTTGCTTTCCTCCAGCAGTGCATAAGCTTGCCCATTTTCACCTTGCAGGAGAGCGATTTTGGCTAAACCCAAATACAGGCTGGGTAGAAAGATGGTGACGAGATTCTCTTTGATTAACCTGGCGATCGTCTGTTCAAACATTGCTTGGGCCTTACTCAAGTCACCCTGCTGGATATACAGCTCCCCCAGCACCATGGGATAAGAATTCTCCATGATTGGATTGGCCGCTCTTTTAATGTTTTTTAACGAACGTACAATCACCGCTTC
>JAGFXV010000289.1 GCA_017861475.1 Bacillota bacterium
ATCGGATATTTCTGGCTTTACCCGGAGAGAGGCGGCAAAACGATTGAGATCATCAAATCGTATATACCCGTTTCCAAGACCAATCAGGGCGCAAGATTCTCATCCATCCAAGGAATAAATCTGATTCAGGTCCGACAAAAGCTGGTTTACAATACGCAGATTGGGAGAAGTATCAGAGTAATTGAAGGCATTGCCGAAAATTCAACGCCTCGTCCTGTTTCAAAAATAAACATTGTGGCGAACCTTTATGACGCTGAAGGTGCTGTGCTGGCGTCAACGGAATCTTTCGGCGGTAATGTTATTATTGATGAAAAACTGGAAAGTCTCGATGCGAAAGAAATTCTGGAGGCTCTAAAAGACGTGAAAACGATGGAAGACAGAGTTCAGCCCAAGGGACAAATACCTTTTATGATTGTCTTCGTAAGCGAACCGGCAGGGGTTTTTAGACTATCTGTATTGCCGGTTGATTTTAAGAAACATTAAGAGTGGCGTTGCATCTGTCTTGATCAGGGACTGGGTATCCAGATTAAGTCAAAATGATCTCCCGAGGGAGTTGCTCTTTATTAGCGCTCCAGTATCCTTCCATTGCCAAATTAAAAAAGATATTACTTGCTATTTATCAGCATTGCCTGTAGGTGTGCAACAGGAATAGCGATACATATTGACCTTCCCACCTTTCTTCATCAGAAATTTGCTAAGGATAATCCCGCTAATCATAATAGAAACCAGATGAAACGCCGTGTTTGAGACGTGTCTTTCAGACGCCGGACAAGCGTATGCAGAGGCCTGCCTTTACCAGCCTTACCGCGGTTTGCATCGGGTTTAAATTTAAATAGATGCTGGTAACATACAATAAAGGATAAGAAATGAGTTTTGAGAAGTTTAAGTTAGATGAAAAAATACTGGCCGGCGTCGTTGCCGCCGGTTACAGGAAGCCGACGCCTATTCAGGCGCAGTCTATTCCTCCCATTATGGCAGGGAAGGATATTATGGGGTTAGCCCAAACAGGAACCGGGAAAACAGCCGCTTTCGTGTTGCCGATTTTACAACGGTTGATGCAGGGGCAGCGAGGCCCTATTCGCGCCTTGATCATCGCACCGACACGGGAATTAAGTGAACAGACCCATGAAGCTATTGAGCAACTGGGACGAAAAACAGGGCTTTGCAGCACAACCATCTATGGTGGTGTCAGCATATCGAACCAGATTAATCGACTGCGATCTCGTGTGGATATCATCTCGGCCTGTCCCGGCCGCTTACTCGACCATATCGGGCGCGGCACGATTGACCTGTCTTCTGTAGAAGTTCTGGTATTGGATGAGGCGGACCATATGTTTGATATGGGTTTTCTGCCGGACGTCCGCAGAATTGTGAAACACCTGCCGGCAAAGCGCCAGACCCTGCTTTTCTCCGCCACAATGCCCGGTGAAATTCGCAGCCTGGCCGATGACCTGTTGCGTGATCCCATACATATTCAGATTGGAGATTCCGCTCCGGTCATGACGGTTTCTCACACGTTTTATCCGGTTCAAACGGAACAGAAAACAGCTTTGCTGAAGGATATTCTCGAGAAGACCGACACCCAGTCGGTACTGGTCTTTACTCGAACCAAATCGCGCGCTAAAAGCCTGGCCGAGCAATTAAACAGAATCGGACATAAAGTAACCTCGCTGCATGGTAACCTCACGCAGCAGAAACGCAAACAATCCCTGGATGGCTTCCGGGATGGCCGCTATGAAGTAATGATTGCCACCGACATTGCTGCGCGCGGCATTGATGTGACGCGTATTTCCCACGTGATTAACTATGATATGCCGGCCACTGCCGACGCTTATACCCATCGGATCGGCAGAACCGGTCGCGCCATGAAGACCGGCGACGCGTTTACTTTTATCACCGGGCAGGATGCCGAACTATTGCACTCGCTGAAGAAACTGTTGGGAGAAAAGTTACAATATCAGAATGTTGAGGGATTAACCGTCAGCCCGTCAGCCAGCGACTCGATGGGAACTCGCACCGCTCAGCTGACGAGACCCAATAACGGCAGAAAACTTTTTTCATCCCGGGCGCTGTCATCCAGACGGCCCAATCAACGATCATTTAAAGATGCAGACCGCATGTCATGGTCGTCGCGCGCGCCACAAGCGGCCTAGGAATAGGATTCGAACAATACGGGAGGCCAAAGCGCTATCATGCTTTGGCCTCCTGCAGCAATGCAGCAATCTGGACATCTTTCTCCTTCCACAAGTCCTGCACCCACTGCTGAAAGGCGGCTTGGAATTCCTTGTCCCCTTCGTAATCGCCATGCAGAAATTGTGGTGGTATGTCCAGGGAATTAATGCGCACAATGACTCTTCTTACTTTGCCGCATAAAAATTCCCAGAACGTCGGAATGCCGTCCGGATAAACAATAGTAATATTCAGCAGAGAATGAAATTTGTCCCCCAGCACGCTCAGGGCCAACGCAATTCCGCCCGCTTTGGGCTTCAGGAGGTATTGATAAGGTTGATCCCGCCTGTCGTGCTTGGCTGCGGTGAATCGCGTTCCTTCCAGAAAGTTCATCACGCTGGTTGGGATACGCGTAAACTTCTCGCATGCCTTGCGGGTGGTTTCAAAATCCTTTCCTTTTTGTTCGGGATGTTTCTTTAGATATTCCACACTGTGGCGGCGCAGAAAGGGGAAATCCAGTGCCCACCAGGCCAGGCCCATCAGAGGCACCCAGATCAATTCGCGTTTGAGAAAAAATTTCATGAGCGGTATGCGCCGGTTCAACAGTTTCTGCAAAACAAAAATATCCGCCCAGGACTGATGATTGCTGACCACCAGATACCAGCCCCGATAATTCAGGTTGTCCAATCCCTGCACATCCCAGATGGTTTTTTGGGTCAGCTTCATCCAAAAGACATTTCCTGCAATCCAGTGTTCCGCGATCCACAGGAGGATTTTATCGAACATACGGGTAAGTGGTACAAGAGGCAGCAAGAATTTTAGAAAGGAAAAAATAAACAAAATCGATACCCAGAAGACTACATTTAAAGCCAGCAAGGACATGGATACACAGCCCACCAACCAGCCGGGCAGAAAATTTAGCATTTTTAAACTCCCTTAGATAATTATTGTACGGACCTTAACATGAGATGACTCATTGGTCAAAGTATTACGATGAATGATTCTTTCCGTAGCAATCTATTGCCCTGTGTTGTATAAGTTTATTCTAATGAAATTAAAAGATAAAGAAAGACATCAAAGATGGACGGTATATATTCTGCGCTGCACGGACGGCAGTTTTTATACCGGCGTAACCAATGGTCTCGAAAAGAGACTGATGGGTCATGGCCGGGGAACGGCTTCCAAATACACCCGGTCCAGAAGACCGGTGACCCTGCTGGCGACAAGCGTCGAAATGAATAAAGGCGAAGCCTTGCGTCTGGAAATAAAAATCAAAAAAATGCCTAAAGCAAAAAAGGTTGCCTGTTTGAAAAGCAGCAGGTCGGAAAACAAAGACTCACCATAACCGTCCCTTCATAGGATACAGCCATCTGATAAATATTGACACGATAGTAAATTCTGTTAAATTGTCACCAATTATTCGGCAGTTCTACCGTTATCGTT
>JAGFXV010000290.1 GCA_017861475.1 Bacillota bacterium
GTTTATGGCAACAATCCTCTCATCAGCAACGGCGACGGATTCTTTGGACACTGGGTCGTTGACTGCATGAAACGCGGTTCGAAATTGATCGTAGTCGATCCTTCCCTGACCTGGCTGGCTTCCAGAGCCGAAGTATGGCTCCGGGTTCGTCCTGGTTCAGATGCTGCACTGGTTATCGCCATGCTGCAGGTAATTATTAACGAAGATCTGATCGACCATGACTTTGTGGAAAACTGGACCTACGGTTATGAAGAACTGAAGGCCCGCGTAAATGAAGAAAAATACAACCTGGATAAAGTTTCGGAAATTACCTGGGTTCCGAAAGAAAAAATTATTGAAGCTGCCCGCCTTTTCGCTAATGCAAAACCGGCAGCCATCCAATGGGGTCTGGCGGTTGACCAAACGGTTGCCGGCATCCCGGTTGCCCACGGTCTGCTTTGTATGGCAGCCATCTGCGGCGATATCGACGTACCGGGAGGCTGCATGATCCCGCGTTGCGCTTATGACATCAGTGACTCCTATGGCTGCGGTCTGTGGAACCTCTCCGAAGAAATGCTGGCCAAGATGCTGGGCGCGGACGTATCCCCCCTGCATGCCCTTGGTTTTGACCCGACTGCCAATGGTGATACCGTATTACAAGCCATTGAAACCGGAAAACCTTATCCCATTAAGATGCTCTTCATTCAGAGCACCAATACCTTTGCCAATATGTCAGCGGATGCACCCCGGGTATACAATGCCATGAAATCAGTACCCTTCAATGTAGTTGTTGACCTGTTTATGACGCCTACTGCCGTAGCATGTGCTGACCTGGTCCTGCCGGCTGGCATGAGTGCAGAGCGTAACAGTGCCCGTGTTTGGTGGTGGCCGCTTAGATCAGTAACCAAGGTAAGCCAGTACTATGAAGCCAAATCAGATGAACAGATCATTCTTGAGATTGGTAAACGTTTGAATCCCGACCTCTTCCCCTGGGAAGATGATGAGGAAATGATGGACTGGTGGATCCAAAGCGGTAACCGTTTCCATGCTGGATGGCCGGCAAAAACGGAAATGACTTTCGATGACCTGAAAAAGAAAGTGATCGACTGGCCGGACGATTGGGGCTATAAGAAATATGAAAAAGGCTGGCTGCGTGACGACGGAGAACCCGGTTTCAACAGCAATACCGGCAAATGCGAACTGTTCCTGACCCTGTTTGAGGCCTGGGGATTCGATCCGCTGCCCTACCATGAGGAACCGCCGGAAGGGCCCATTTCAACTCCAGAGCTGATGAAGGAATATCCTTTGATCCTGACCACCGGTGCACGTACCTGGGAATATTTTCATTCCGAACAGCGCCAGGTTCCGGTTTTGCGTGAGTCCCATCCTGATCCGCTGGTAGACATTAATCCTGATGTCATGGCTCAATTGGGCGTAGTTGAGGGCGATTGGGTCTGGATTGAGAACATGCGCGGCAAATGCAAACAGCGGGTAAGAAAGAATGCCACCCTGGATCCCAGAGTCGTTCGGGCCGAGCATGGCTGGTGGTTCCCGGAGAAAGACGGAGCAGAACCAACTTTATTCGGCGTGTTTGAATCCAATATCAACAACCTGACCCAACAGGGCGTAACCGGTCCTACTCTTTATGGTGCACCTTACAAGAACCAGATCTGCAAGATCTATCCGGTCACCCTGGAAAATGATCAAGATGTAAACGCAATCGTTACTCGGATGGGAGGCTTCAAGAATGTCAGATAGTCGCATGGCTTTATTGATCGATTACGAATACTGTACCGGATGCCATAGCTGCGAAACCGCATGCAAGGTTGAATTGGGGCTGCCCCTCGGCCAGTACGGCATCAAAGTAGCAACTTACGGACCTGCCCAAATACCGGGCACAGATAAATGGGATTATATTAATGTTCCAATTCCTACTGCATTGTGTGACCTGTGTGAAAACCGGGTAAAAGACGGTAAATTACCGACCTGTGTTCATCATTGCCAGTCTGCTTGTATGGAATATGGAACCGTTGAAGAGCTGGCTGCCAAGATGGCCGGCAAGAGCAAAATGGTTCTGTTTACACCCAAATAAATCTTAACTGAGGTTTGCCTGCCCTTCCAACGGGAGGGCGGGCCAAGCTTCAAAATCCAGTCTGAAGAAAAGGAGATGCGTTGAAATGTGTTTCAGACCTGCTGGAGCTACCAAACCGGTAAAGTGCCCCCAATGTGGTACCTGGAATAAGCCCACTAATTTGCAATGCCCCAAGTGCGGATTAACGGCAGAAGAATTTGCGGCTTTTGAAGCCAAAGAGAAAGAAAAGAAAGAAGCCGAATAAAAGGCGGGCAATCTTTAACAACCAAATAAGGAAGATTTCTTTCGCTATATTTTATAAAAATATTAAAAATCAGGCTGCTTCTATTTAAAGATTAAGCAGCCTGACTGTTTTTATTTATTCATTTATTTATTGAGCTACTGCTCGGTATTATATTCCTTTAACTTCCTATATAGAGTAGCTTTGCTCATCCCCAGCATTTCAGCCGCCCGGGGAATGGAGTTATGGGATTGCAGCAAGGCCAGATCAATGGCCGCCTTCTCCAGTTTTTTAATGGACAAGGGTTCGCCGCCCATATCAACAGTAGTTGTTCCCGATACCCCTTTGATTTCAGGATGGCTTTCAAACAGTATAAATTCGGGCAGATTTTGCGGTTCAATGGTGTTGCCCTGGACCGTGTTAACGGCGTAGTAGATGGCATTTTGCAGCTGGCGAACATTGCCCGGCCAGTCGTATTTCAGGATCAATTTTTGCGCATCAGGGCTGATATCCGGAATCCTGAAACCGTTTTTCCGGCAGTAATCCTCGATAAAATAACGGCTTAACAGCAGTGGGTCATTGCCCCTGGCTCGCAGCGGGGGGAGCGTGACGGGCAATACCGAAAGCCTGAAATACAAGTCTTCACGGAAGGTTTTATCCTTGACCATTTCATAAAGGTTTCGATTGGTCGCTGCTACGACCCGAAAATCAACTTTTTTGCTTTGCTTTCCGCCGATCCGGGTTACATGTTTGTCTTCCAAAACCCTTAACAGGACAGCTTGAATCTCCAACGGCATATCCCCGATCTCATCCAGGAACAGGGTGCCTCCATTGGCAAGTTCGATTTTACCTGGCCGGCCGGTTCGGTCAGCGCCGGTAAAGCTGCCGCCTTCATAACCGAAAAGTTCACTTTCGATCAAATTCTTGGGCATGGCAGCACAGTTCACCGCCATGAAAGGACCATTGGGGCGAAACTGGTTATGAATCGCCTGGGCAAAAAGTTCCTTGCCGGTGCCGCTTTCCCCGATCAGCAGGATCGTCTCCGGGGTATTGGCAAAGCGCTTGCCGGTTTCGATAGCCTGTTTGATGGCTTTGCTTTGGCCAACGATATCGCCGAAGCGGAACCGGGTCGGTGAGCCTGATTTTACAGTGCTTGTGGCAGCTTTGTCAGCAGGCGAAAGTTTTAATATGGCCATGCCCATATCCGGGTTGCTTGGACTGGGTATCGGACGGATGCTTATCGTATAGCGCTGCTCCTGATTGCCTACGCAGATATTTTCGTCCAGACTTGAGGGTTTGTTGCTGCTGGCCAGGGGCA
>JAGFXV010000291.1 GCA_017861475.1 Bacillota bacterium
AAGAATCCATCCGGCAGTTTTTTAAAACAGGACGGTTAAAATATATATGTACAGCGAATAGAAATATACGATATGTATGTGGCTTTTATAGCAGCAATGGGAGGCTGACATGTTGCAGGAAAGTGAATTGATCAAAAGACAAGCCAGAAGAATCAATGAGCTCCTTACCCTTATTGATTTCGTGAGCGACGGGGTTTTGGTAACGGATGAAAACAGCAATGTCATGATGATCAATAAGAATCATGCTTTGATGGAGTTTGCCACACGTGATGAAATCATCGGCAAAAGTATACCCCAGCTGGTTGATGAAGGCTATTATATTGAACTAAAGCCGGTTGAACTGCCGGAACTGAAAGAATTTCTGCTCAGCAAACAGTCGGTCAGTTTTGAAATGATCACCAAATTGAACCGAAGGATATTAAGCACCACCCAACCGATTATGGATGACTTTGGCAATATCAAATTCATTGTTTATACTTCCCGGGATATAACAGAAATCAAACGCCTCCGCAATGAACTGGAAAAAGAAGCCTATCTGCGCAAGCTTTATCAACAGGAGTTAAGTCACACCAAGGAAGACGAAGATTTTT
The DNA here is from genome assembly GCA_017861475.1 of Bacillota bacterium. Lineage (GTDB taxonomy): Bacteria > Bacillota > Syntrophomonadia > Syntrophomonadales > Syntrophomonadaceae > Syntrophomonas_B. The sequence continues at coordinate 591 of JAGFXV010000291.1, forward strand.
TTGTCTCCGATAGCAGCAAAATGAAACAAATCATTGACATCGTCTATAAAGTCAGCCAGGTCGACAGCACCGTTTTTTTGACCGGCAAATCCGGGGTAGGGAAAGGTTTGATCGCCAGCCGGATCCATGAGTTGGGCAAGCGGGCTCCCCATCCCTTTATTCAGATCAATTGTGCCGCCATTCCGGACAGCCTTTTTGAATCAGAAATATTTGGTTATGAAGAGGGCGCTTTTACCGGCGCCAAAAAACAGGGAAAGCCGGGGCTGCTCGAATTGGCCGGTGAAGGTACGGTCTTTTTGGATGAGATTGCAGATCTGCCCCTGCCGATGCAGGCAAAGTTCCTGCAAGTCCTGCAGGAAGGACAATTCCGCCGGGTGGGCGGGATCAGTTCAATTCAGCTGAGATGCCGGGTCATCTCGGCCACCAACCAATCCGTGGAAGAACTGATCAAACAGAAAAAATTTCGGGAAGATCTGTATTACCGCTTATGTGTGGTGCCCATCAATGTGCCGAGTTTGAGTGAGCGCCGGGAAGAGATTGTGCCGCTGGCCGAGATCTTCCTGCGCAGGTTCAATACCAAATACGGCTTGCATAAAGGACTGGACGAGGATGTCAAGAGATGGATGTATAACTATGACTGGCCGGGCAATGTAAGAGAAGTGCAAAACATCGTCGAACGTCTGGCGATCGTATCTGACTCCGACCTGATTGATATGGATGCATTAAGCCGCACCCACGTTAAAATTGAGGAGACGGCTGATTATCTCAGCCTGGAAGAGAATATTTCCCTGAAAGAAGCCAGCGAAAAACTGGAGAGAATCCTTATCGAAAGAGCCAGCAAAGCGCATAAAAATTCCCGTGATGCAGCCGAAGCGCTGGGGATCAGCCAGGCGACCTACCTGCGCAAAGCGCATAAATATGAGGTTCAGGAACAGGATTAAATGACTTTCATCCTTTGCGGCCAGCAGCCAACCCATCAGAGGATCGGTCTGAAACGCTTGGCCGCCTGGTTTGAGAATATAATGGGAGGGAATTTTATTAGAAATCAGCACAAAAATGTGCTGATATTTTTTTTGCTTGATTGGTGATGAAGCCCCTGTCCTCCTGGGAGGGGGAAAGAATCGGAGGACAGGGCTTCAAGCCTGGTTATAAAAAGGTATCCTGCCCGGGACGGGTCAGCATCCTTTCCTGCCGGTTTACATAAAAGCTTCTTCCGGGCAGTCGATGGCACTGCTGTCAGCAGCCTTCATCGATCTTTCCACCGCGAAGACTTCCGGTACAACATTCATGACATAGAAGCGGGCACTGGCGATTTTTCCTTTGTAGAAATTGGCGTCAAAGTGGTCGTCTCCAAGTTCAGCCAGCTTGTCTGCTGCCAGGAGCGCCTGGCTGAGCATCAGTTTGCCGCAGTATACCCGTGCAGCTGCATGCATGGTGCGGGTGGCAAAAAGCTGTTTTAGCCGGATATCGTTTTTATTCCAGTCAGCATTCATCGCGGCAATGCTGTTAAAAGCTGCCAGGGCATCTTCCAGCATTTTGAATTCAGCAGCAAATTCCGGCGTTTTTTCCGCAAATACGAAGGTTGCGATTTGTGCCAGCCATTTTCTAAACGGTTCTCCGTCGTTCATGGTAAACTTGCGGCCGGTGAAGTCCTGGGCCTGAATAAAATTGGTGCCCTCCCAAAGGGAATAGATCTTGCAATCCCGGGCCAGGGAAGCCGGTGCATACTCTTCCATAAAGCCGTAACCGCCGTGGACCTGAATGGCTTCCTGGGTGAGGATCCAGGCCATATCAGAGGCATAAGCCTTGCACAACGGGTTGTTGATCATGAACATGTTTTCGGCGCATTCACGTTCGGCCAGATCAGCTGCTTCATGCGAGAGGTCGACATAATAGTAGGTCTGATAAAGCAAAGCCCGGATGGCTTCCATGCATGATTTTTGGTACATCAGCATGCGGCGCACATCTTCATGCTCAATGATCCGCACACTGGGGCCTTTGGGGTCAGTTACCTTTTTACTCTGTACTCTGACTTTGGCATAGTCCAGGGCAGCATAATAGGCTGCACCCAGTGCTCCAAGCGAAAACAGACCGGTATTCAGGCGTTCTTCATTCATAAAGCGGAACATCTGCGCCATTCCCTTGCCGCGTCCTTCCACCGGGAATGCATCACCTACCAGCCAGCCCAGACAGTTGCCGTTTTCTCCGAAGGACAGGGTGCAGGTGGCTGAACCGTGCAGGCCCAGTTTGTGTTCTATGCCTACTGTGGTTACATCATTCCATGCTCCCATGGCTCCATCGTCGTTGACCCAGAACTTGGGTACGATAAAGAGAGAAATACCCGCTGTACCTGCCTTGGCACCTTCGGTTTTAGCCAGCACCAGGTGGATGATATTTTCCACACAGTCATGGTCGCCGGAGGTAATAAAGCATTTTTGTCCTTTGATTTTATATAATCCGGGAGTTTCTGTAGCATATGCCTTGGTGGAACAGGCACCAACGTCAGAACCGGCGCCCGGTTCAGTCAGGCCCATCGTGCCGCCCCATTCTCCGGTGAACATTTTGGGCAGATAAAGCTCCTGCTGTTTTGGGGTGCCCTCAAATTGAAGAACGGTAGTGGCACCCTGAGTCAAACACCACAGCATGACCATGGCCGGAGATGCGCCTACTTGTTGCTCAAGAATCGGAGCATACCAAGCCAGAGGCATGCGTCCTTCTGATTGGCGGTCGCCCCATTGCGGTCCCAGGCCGGCTTCCATGACCGTATTATAGACCGTTTTAAATGAGTCGGGGCTGATTACGGCCTGCTCCTCGCCGCCCACAAATTTCATGCCGATTTCGTCCGAATCTTTATTGGCCGGGCAGATTACATCCCGGCTAATCTTGGCGTTTACTTCCAGGAATGAATCAATATCATCTATTCCGTAATAGTCCTTATAACCATCACAGGACAAGAGTTTGTTCATGTCGAGCCATTCCTTGATCTGGAACTTGATATCACGGGTTTGGTAGA
>JAGFXV010000292.1 GCA_017861475.1 Bacillota bacterium
AATCAACGTGACATAAAATGAATTCAACTTGTTTAATTTTAAATCAAAATATAGATATTAGGAATATTTTCCTAAAAAATTATTCTCTCTTAATGCGGTAAAACTTCATAACTCCATCTTCAACCCGGTTGCGAATCATTTTCTGCTGGCTGAGATGGGATAAAAAAGCAGCGATCGTTGAAGAGACAAGATAATATTGACCACTGTTGGCATTGAGATCATATTTGATTAACATGGCTGCCAGGATTTCTTCATGCGATCTGCCGATATCAAGCAGTGCCAGTATTTCTTCAGTAATTTTTATGATTCTGGCTTGGTTTTTCTCCAGACATCCGCCTAAATCATTAACCAATCCTCCGTGAGTAAGCAATACCAAGGGCCAGTTTTGTCTACGAATGAAATCAAGTGTCTCCAGTTGTCTGGTAATGTCGACCATGTACAAAAATGGATACTCCATCAGCATCTGCTCATGCATCAGACTGTCACCCAGGAAAGCCACGCCGTCAGGCGTCATAAGTCCGGTTTGTCCCAGACTGTGCCCCGGCAGATCGTAAACCTGAAATTCTAAATTATTTATTAGCAAAGGCCCCGGGCTGGCTATCCGGTTGACTTTACTGGGTTGCGCCATAAGTGCTCGACTGCGCAAAACTTTCAGCGGATAGGCGGTGAACAGCATGGCGGGGCCAAAAATGGGATTCTCAATAATAGCTGCAGCCATTTGTGATGCGATGATATCGCATTGGCAATGCGTCTGTAAATATTCATTGCCGCCACAGTGATCGACATGGGCATGGGTATTAAAAATGGTTTTTATCTGCAGCCCTTCTGCTGTCAAAAGCGTTACTATCTTTTTGGCCTGACTTTCACTGAAACCACTGTCAACCAGCAGACAAGTCTGGTCGGAAAAAATATATATGCCAACACAATTAGCCCCATCGAGAAAATAACTGTTGCCTGCAATATGTTTTAATTGCACGGCCATTCATCTCCTTTGAATACGAATTTCGCAAATATGATCGCCCTGATCAAGGGATCTCCTTTAAGATTAATGTTTCAATTTCTTCTGAGAAAGCGGCCGGGAAATAAACGTTCAAATCCAATTCGGCTAATCGAGTTCTTATGTCCTCCGTACGGTAAGGCAATCCCTGCAAAGATGCACATAGTTTATTAATATTCGCATTAGTGAAGAAATCCCCATATATCTTGCAATCTTTAATGAAACCGTTTTCAATGTACATCCCGATCTCTACTTTTCCCCAAGAAAATCGGGCGCTGGATTGAACATTAAATGCCGGTGATGTACCAAAAACCCAATCCCAGCTATGATATTTCTCCCGGCACAGCTTTTCCACTGCAAGTAGTTCATCTTCAGTAAGCAGGCGTTCTTCTTTCAGCATTCCCGTTGCTTGAAACCTCTGAAACAACGCTATTCTGAATTGGGCCAGGGTGACTTCGGCTGCCAGATGCTCCCGGATATTGGTGACTCTGCTGCGGACTGAACTTACCCCCTTGGAAATAAATTTATCTGCATCGGCATTCAGAACTTCTGCCATGTCTTCGATACAACTGTCAAACATCAGGGTACCGTGATGAAGCAAGCGGTTTTTCCAACGGTATTGGGCATTGCCGGAGAATTTTTTCCCGCTGATGGTTATGTCATTTCGTCCGCTGTTTTCAGCCCTGATCCCCATCTGCACAAGGGTATCGATAATCGGTCCGGTAAACCTGGCAAAATCAAAACCGATATGATGTTCATCGTTGACGATATAAGTGAAATTCAAATTGCCATAATCATGATACACAGCCCCTCCTCCGGACAATCTGCGCACCACTTCCACGCCTCTATTTCTGACTACGTCAAGATTGATTTCTTTTAGTGTATTCTGATTACGCCCGACCACTACTACCGGACGGTCCTGCCAGAGCATGAAATATTCATCCCGATGATCCTGATCCAACAACAGGTATTCTTCCAGAGCCAGATTAAAATAGGGATCGGTGGAATCATTCATAATATATATCATTTTTACCCTCCACAAAGACAAAACAATATACATGATCGATCTGCTGCCATCTATTATAACAAGTAAGGCGGGGACATTCCCGCCTTTAAAACTTATCTGTCAAACTGCAATAATGAATTTTTTATTTCCTGCGCGGCAGGAGATGAATGGACTCACCTTTAATATCCATAATGGCCTCAGCCAAACTTTCCCCCAGGGTAGGGTGAGGATGAATGCTACCACGAATATCCTCAACATGCATATGGTTTTTCACCATCAGGGTAGCCTCCAGGATCAGATCCGAGGCATGCGGCCCTAAAATGTGCACCCCGATGATGCGGTCATCCTGATCAGCGATTACTTTCACCAGACCATCCGTTTCCCCCATGGTCATGGCTTTACCGTTGCCGGCAAATTGGAATTTGCCGATTTTGCAGGCAAAGCCCTGCACTTTGGCCTCATCTTCACTCATTCCCACTGTGGCAATTTCCGGGAAGGTGAAAATACAAGCGGGAACGGCATGATAAGCCACCTGGTTGTCCAAACCGTTCATACGTTCAACAGCCACAATGGCTTCTTCGGAGGCAACATGGGCCAGCATCTGTCCGCCGATAACATCGCCAATAGCGTAGATGCCTTTCACACTGGTCTCAAAAGTTTCATCGACTTTGATAAAGCCGCGCTCATTTATAATTCCCAGTTCATCCAGACGCAGTCCGTCCGTGGCGGCTTTTCTTCCCGCCGCAGCCAGAACCAGATCGGTTTCGACTTGCTGGCTGTCTTTTTTATCACGGTATAGTACTGCCAGATGCTCCTGCAACGGTTGTATCTCCTGGACCTGACATCCGGTATGGACGTTTATCCCCTGTCTTTTTAAAAATATATTCATTCTCTTGGTCACCTCACTGTCCAATGACCCGAGGATATGGTCAGCCGCTTCCAGTACGGTCACCTGGGTGCCGAAGGAGTTGAAAATACAGGCCAGTTCCAAACCAACCACGCCGGCGCCGATAATGATCATGCGCGCTGGAATTTCTTCCATATCCAACAGTTCAGTGCTGGTAACCACCCCGGGCAGGTCAATACCGGGAATGGGCAGCCGGACTGCTTCAGAACCGCTGGCAAGAAGAATCTTTCGGCCTGAATATTCCTGTCCGTTTGCCCGCACGGTTGACGGATCGATTAATTCCGCCTGTCCCTTAATAACTTCTACCTTGTTGGCCTTTAAAAGACTGTCAACACCATCAACCAGCTTGTTGACGATCCCATCTTTGCGACCTTTGGCCATAGCCAGATTAAACTGAACATCCATGCAACGTATGTTATAATCGCTTAGACGCTGGACAGTGCGCAAAACTTCAGCGTTTTTAAAATAGGCTTTGGTGGGTATGCAACCTCGATTGAGGCAGGTTCCGCCCAATTTGTCCTGTTCAAACAGGCTGACCTCCATGCCCAGCTGGCGGGCACGAATAGCAGCCACGTAACCGCCCGGCCCGCCGCCGATGATCAAAAGATCTTTCATTGATCTGCCTCCCATTTGACAATAGGATGACGGGCGGCAGCCACCTCGTCTACACGAACGATGACGGTACAATGGGGCGGGAAATATACCGTGGGAGGATGATAACCATAATCCATCAATCGTTTGGCGATATCTAAAGTAGAAATATGCGCCGTATCCATCTGATTCTGGCTGGTAGCCACAAACTCGTGTTTGCACAGGCGATTAAAGGGAATATAGTAATCGGAAGCCAGTTGATGACGAAGATAATTGGCATTCAGCACTGCATTTTCACTGGCTGAACGCAGGCCGTCACCACCCAGCGTCAGGATATAGCAATACGCTTTGACGATCACACCGAAATTACCGTAAAACTCTTTCACCCGGCCCAGCGATTGAGGGCGGTCGTAGTCGAACCAATACTTGCCATCTTTACATTCCACCAGCGGAGCCGGCAGAAAAGCGGCAAGATGTTGTTTCACGCCTACCGGACCGGAACCCGGTCCGCCTCCGCCATGGGGCGTTGCGAAAGTTTTATGCAGATTAAAATGAACCACATCAAAACCCATGTCGCCTGGGCGGGCTACACCGGCGATGGCATTGAGATTGGCACCATCGTAATATAATAATCCACCCTGTTCATGGACGATTTCCGCGATGGCTTTTATATCCTGTTCAAACAGACCCAGCGTATTGGGATTGGTCAGCATCAATCCTGCTGTTTCAGCGTTCATTTTGCCGCGCAGATCGTCCAGATCCACCAGTCCCATGGCGTTGGACTTGATCTCCACCACCTCATAACCAGCCATATGGGCAGTGGCCGGATTGGTTCCATGGGCGGAATCAGGAACCAGCATCCTGATGCGGCGATCATCGTCCCGGCTCCGGTGATAGGCTTTGATGATCATTACACCGGTAATTTCGCCATGGGCTCCGGCAGCCGGCTGCAGTGTAAAACGATCCATGCCGGCGATCTCACAAAAAGCCTTCTCCGCCTTGTACAATATCTCCATGGCCCCCTGCACGGTCTCTTCAGCCTGATAGGGATGGATCGCCGCAAAACCCGGCAAGCGGGCGGCCCATTCATTGATTTTGGGATTGTATTTCATCGTACATGATCCCAGAGGATAAAAACCAACATCGACTCCATAGGCACGATGGGATAAAGCTGTATAATGACGGACAACTTCCACCTCGCTCAATTCCGGCAGTGCAAGTTCTTCCCGGCGCAGGAATTCTGCG
>JAGFXV010000293.1 GCA_017861475.1 Bacillota bacterium
AGTGCCCAAACAGGCAAGACTGCCAACAGCGATGACCCTTTGACTCATATCATTTCTGATTCTATTTCCAACCCCATATCCAATGCCTTTATTTTTTTAACTCTCCCTATTACCAGACAATATCATGGAATCCACCCCCGAAAAATTTAGGTCTCTCCTACAATCAGGTTTCAAACATATTCAGTAATAGTGCCTTGCCCGTCAAAATAAACCCGGTCGCCATCATCATAATTCCAAATCGCCTGAAAAGCCGTAGGCTTTTTCATACCGTTTATCTCTTTATAATCATTACAAACTATCGTCCATTTTACTTTTTCACTTGTACCGTCGGTTGAAGCAGCTTCCCGGTCGTCGGTAGAAAAGGACAGCATTTCACCTTTTTCATTAAAAATAAAGATACCGCTGGCAGAAATACCATAATAACTTATGGTTGCTTTAGCATGTAAATCATCGATTGCTTCCCAAACAATATAATCCTGTAAGGCTGTGTTGGGAACAATGAGACTTTCTGATAAGAACGTGACCAGGCTTGATTTATCCATAGCTTGTCCGGTCTGATAGAACAAAGTATGCAGCTTAGCTAGTACGCCCTTCATCGAGCCAGCCCCATCAATATATGAATCCAACCCTTCAAAAGGAATTCCATACAATGAGCTGTCAATATAGGCAATTCGGTTTGGTTTATTAACAAAGTTATATTGGGTGTAATCAATTTTTAGCCTGGGTTTATCCTTGCCCAACGCAAAATCAACATCTTTATAAACCACTTTTGAATAGGACATTTTCGGTGTTCCGATATAACCGCAATATCTGAAATACTTCTGAACCGGTATCGGCAAACCGGCAATATCCTCTTCCCCGAATATGCCCATCTCACGATCTGTTTTTGCGGTCAAGATCCTGGTGCTCTCATCAAATTCCGATTTGGTCTTTGAACCGGGGGCAGCGAAAAATACTGCTGCAATCAATATCAAACTGAGTAAAATTCCAATTACGCTAAACATTTTTTTCCTACTACTCTTTTTCATATCGATTCTCCTCGTAGTCGGCGGTTATTGCTCAGTCAAATCATTCCTCATAAAAAATAGCAAAGAGCAAGCTGCTCACACCGGGTTGGGACTCTATGAGTTAAAACACTTTTCAATAAACTGAACGGATTTTTCTCTTACTTCGTCAATATGGCCTAAGAGCACGTGCCCCCCGGACTGGAGAGTAATTAGACGTGAATCAGGGATTTTTTGGGCAGTGTAGCTGCTCCAGCTATAGGGAGCTATCGTGTCATCCAATGCACTAAAAAACAACGTCGGCACTTTAATATTTTGCAGCGGCATTTCCGATAATTTTGCAATATTTTGGCCATCATTTGCCCATCCATTATATCTTTTGGAAACTGGCAGAAGCGTCCATGATATATTGTCCAAGAGTCTAAGTTCTTCTTCATTGCTGCCGGCTTTTATCTCGGGTGACGCTCCAAAAATGTTATGCACTGATGAGGGTGAAGTTTTCAGCAGCGCCCAAAACAAATAGTCCGATTTCAATATGGTCTTATATACAACTACCGGTATTGGCAGTTTTTGCGGCTCAACCTCTGCTTTGGGAGCATAGGCGATTGTTGACATCAAAAGCAAGCCCGAGGTTTTTTCTGGATGACGAATGGCAAATTGAATGGCGGGCACTCCACCGGCAGACATTCCTTGAACTACGACATGATCGATATGCAACTGTTCAAGCAGGTAAGCATAGCTGTCGGCTTGAGCTTCAAAAGAAGCATCCGATGGCATTTCCGAATTAAGATAACCGAATCTGGATGGAATAATGAAGCGATAATGATTTCCCATGACACTCCGTGCCATCAAAAGGCCATGATCATATCCTCCCATTGTGCCGTGGGATACCAAAACCGGCTGGCCTGCGCCTGCATCGAGGTATTCTATGGCACCATACGGCGAATCAATAATCTTGGCATTGGAGGCAACAACCTGGTTTACTTCTGATAGGTCATGCCAGTAAAAGGGCAGCGTTGCTGCGAATCCCAAACCGATGATTACCGCTGCAACGACTAGGGCTTTACTTAAAACTTTAAACAAATGCTAATACCCCCTTCCTATATGCTGTCCGGAACCCAAGCGAATGCTCTTTAGCCATATTTTGCCATCATATATTTAATATACTACTAATTAATGCCATTTTCTATGATCATTATGCTTCGCTCAGCGGATTCATTCGCCGGTGAACGCCGGTGCGGCGCTCCTAGAGGAAAAGCGATTAGCAAAATATGTTATAATTCCCATATAGACACTAAAAGTAATCAGGCTTATGTGCTGCCTTTGCAGATTGGAGTTATTGGGTTGGAAAAAACCTACGTCCTGAAAGATGGGCAGGCGGTACGAGTTAGGATCAATAACCCGAGGAGATAAAGGATGCACAACCTTTTTAAGAATACTTTTCCACCAATGCGAAGGGAGAATGTATATGGCAGACCTGAGAAAACTAGCTGACAGCCCGCCGGAATTCAAGCGCGACGTCCTACGGCGCATGGGGGGAGTGGCAATATTTATCATCATCACCGCCCTAATATTGTTCATTGCGGCGGGAACCATCAAATGGTATTATGCCTGGCTGTACCTGGCCGCGACTGTAGTTTCGGTAATTATCAACGCTATTTTCATGCCGGCGGATTTGATCGCCGAACGCGGCCGCAAGCAGGAGAACGTGGAGAAATGGGATCCCGCTTTGAGCGGGCTTTTGGTTGTCCCGTGGCTGGTCTCTTTTCTGATCGCGGGGCTGGATATCAGGTGGGGATGGTCGCCGGAGCTGTCGGCTGGATGGCACTGGGGAGGCTTGGCATTTTACCTGCTGGGCAATTTCACGATCTTATGGGCCATGACCGCCAACCACTTCTTCTCCACCGCCGTGCGGATCCAGTTCGAGCGCGGCCAGACGGTATGCAGCAGCGGACCATACCGGTATGTGCGCCACCCTGGGTATGTGGGGATGATCGTTTACAACCTGGCCACCCCGATCGCCCTGGGATCAATCTGGGCACTGATACCCACCTTATTAACGGTGGCTTTATTTGTCACCCGCACCGGGCTGGAGGATAAAACCCTGCTCAAGAAGCTGCCCGGTTATGAGCAGTATGCGGCCCGCACCGAATACCGGTTGATCCCGGGATTATGGTAACTCCCCGGTGACAACCGGAGCGGTCTCACTTAAGGTTATTCAAGCTCCTCGGGTATTCATTGCAGCACTTGACGAATACTTTGGCGAACTTAGGAAATTTTTCTATATGTCTAGCAATGAATAAGGGGTTTGGAAATGCGAGTTACAATGCGGGATGGGAAAAAGCACATACCTGTACGTATAAGAATCTTAATGGGATTTGCCCTTGTAGCCCTAGTCATTTTTATTAATGTAGCTAAAGAAGTGACGGATAGGAGGTATGAGATGAGTAAAGCGCGTGCGCCAATAATTGTAGAGTTTCCTTTGAGGGGAGAATGGCTGTCTCCTAATACTCCAGGGACAAAAATTCCGAGCCACGGAACAGACCAGTTAGGAACAAGATATGCTTATGACTTTATACAAGTGGATTGGG
>JAGFXV010000294.1 GCA_017861475.1 Bacillota bacterium
CCTGCACAAACTGGGTGGCAGTCATGATCTGGCGAATCAGGACCGCATTTTTAGGGATATTGATTTTTAAGGCATCCTCTACCGCCTGCACAGCGGCTATGGCATGGATATGGGTGCATACCCCGCAGATGCGCTGCACAAAAGCCCAGGCGTCACGCGGATCACGATCCTGCATGATACGTTCCAGGCCACGAAAGGTAGTGCCCGAACTAAAAGCATTGACTATTTTACCTCCATCAATTTCTGCTTCAATACGCAGATGTCCCTCGATCCTGGTAATAGGATCAACCACAATTCTTTGTGCCATTACTCATGCTGCCCCCCTTCCTGCTGATTTTCTCCGGATTTCTTACGCACCAGCACCCCCGTAGCCAGTCCATGGGCTGCCACTCCGGCAACAGTCAAACCCGTTACTACCTTTCCTAGCTTGTCCGGTTCAAAAGGCATGGCCGTTCCAGGGATATGGGCCAAGTGAGCATACATTGGCATATCATCATAAAAACCCGGTTCCGAACAACCGATACAGGGATGGCCTGATTTGATCGGATAACTTACGCCGTTGTTCCACTGGGTTATGGCACAAGCATTGTAAGTCGTGGGTCCCTTGCAGCCAACTTTGTAAAGGCACCAGCCATGTTTGGCCCCTTCGTCATCAAATTGTTCAACAAACATGCCGGCATCAAAAAATGCCCGGCGGTTGCAGTTGTCATGGATACGATGGTTATAAAAAGCTTTTGGCCGCCCCAGTCTGGTCAGCTCCGGCAACCGGTCGAAGGTAAGATAATGAACAATGGTCCCGGCAATTACCTCGGCAATCGGCGGGCAGCCAGGCACATCAATAACCGTTTTGTCTTTGACCACATCTTTGACCGGTACTGCACCGGTGGGGTTGGGATGCGCTCCCTGAACGCAGGTATTAGTTGCGCATGAGCCGTAGGCAATCACACCAATTGAATCTTTGGCAGCTTCCAAGAGCAGATCTTTGGCCGTCCTGCCCCCGATCGTGCAATAAATGCCATCGTCTTTCAAAGGGATACTGCCTTCCACCACCACCAGATAATGATCCTTGTAATCCTGCATGGTTTTCGCTTTGGCTGCTTCCGCCTGATGACCGGCGGCAGCCTGCAGGGTCTCCATGTAGTCAAGGGATATCATATTAAATAACATATCCGCCAGTAACGGATGGGCCGTCCTGATAAAAGATTCCGCACAGCAGGTACATTCCTGTAAGTGTAAATAAATTACCGGCAACCGTGGTTTATTCTCCAGCGCCTGCGCAACTTTAGGAATAAAAGAAGCTTCCAGTCCGATTGTCGCAGTGAGAATTGCACAGATCCGCATAAATTCACGTCGTGAATAGCCTCTTTTGATCATCGCCTCATAAAAACTGTCCTTCACCAAGCCAACCTCCTTGTACTAAGGGTCGCTTATATTATTTTCCATCGTTTGCGTATATATGCAAAAAGTAAGGGAGGATGTATCCCCCCAGAGCGTCAAAAAAGACGAAAAGCTGTGTTAGCAAAAAGCCGGTTCAATCGGCGTACGATATGTACGCCTCAATCACTGGCTTTTTGCAAGCCTTGCTCTTCGCCTTTTTTGCTCGCTCTGCTTATTTTAAATTCTATTTACATGCTGCTGATCAGCGCCAGCCAGACCTAATATCTCAATAAGGCAGCCATATTTCCGCCCTCAGGTATATTGATCTGATCTATTATATACACTGATCCCCCGTTTAGAATCGTCTGGCGAATGGCCAGATCATATAATTCATCATCCCCGGATTCAGGCTGGGCATGTATTTGCACTTTATTCTGAGCAAAATCATATAGGCCCCACTGCTGCTCCCCATCAGCCAGAAATAGCAATTCAACCTGTCCATTATAGGAAGCAGGAACTACATCTGCAATTTCTTTGATCGTGCGGCCAGTCCCCTGAAATGGCCCGTAATATGTCAACGCCTCCTGCTCGGCTTTATGAAAATAATGTTCAACCAAAGGCCAGGCAAGGGTCTGAATGTCCTCACCACTTAGCTCTTCCGGATTTCCAGGGATAACTTCAGCAGCAAGATAAGCATAGGTATTGGCTTCTTTATAAATGGCCAGGAGAAATTCAACTCCCATCAGTACCAGCGGCACCTTTTCACTGTGCAGCAAATCTTGCAGGCCATGATCTAAGAGGCGGCAAAAACGCAAAATATTATTTTTTTGGTCATCCGGCCCAATCCCCTGACCATGAAATACAGCTGCCGCTTTACTGTTGGTTCCCGGTAACATATTGCTGTGCTGCTGCAGCTGGCGCTGGGGATCATCGTATTGCATCGCCTCGGCCAAACTATGGGGTATATTTTTCATTTCAATTTCCCGGACATTGGCCCGGCTGCATTCAAACACGCGGACAGCGTTTTGACTTAAAGCCAGAACATAAAATCGTCCGTCGCCCAAGATAAACGGCAAGAGCGGTTTTACATGAAAATGTTGGCCTATAAACAGGAAATCATCAAACTCAAAAGGAAGGAAATAATAATTAAATATGTCTTTTGACAAGAAAATTGCCAGTCCGTCGCGCTGATTCTGCCAGAATTGATTATTTAGGATCAGCTCTTCAAATGGGGCTAAAAACAGTTGCGCCTCGGGCCGCCGCATTCCGTCCTGCATTAATTTCTTTTCAGCCTCCTGCAGCAGATTCTTCAATCTTATCCTCCCCTGCTGGGTTGCCTTTCCGGCCCGATATGTGCGCATGTAAATGGAAAGACAAAGCTGATCGCTGGTTTTCATTAACATTTTAAAATCATCTTGACTTAACAAACTCATGGTTGCACCTCCTCAATTGCAATTATTTTTCCCCGAAGATGTGCTTTTTTACCCGCCTAAATATAAAGCTCCCGCAAAATTATTACTTTATTATTTTTCTGCACAAAAAAGCTGCCGTTAATTCAATTTTGATCTGACGGCAGCCTGGGTAAAGTTTTTATTTAATTAAACGGTTGAATTTTTTTGGAACTTCAGTCTCAAAACGCATTATTTCCCGACTGACAGGATGATAGAAAGCCAACACATGTGCGTGTAGTCCCAATCTTCCTAGCGGGTTGCTGTGGGCACCGTATTTTTTGTCGCCGACAATACTGTGCCCGAGTTCTTGCATATGAACACGGATCTGATTCTTACGGCCTGTTGCCAGGCGGATCTCGAGCAGCGAGTAGGCATCTGAAGATCGAAGGACTTTATAGTGACTGATCGCTTCAAGTCCTTCCCCAGGTTGTGAGCTTGCGTACATCAATCTGGTTTTGGTTTCCTTCAGCCAGGATCTGATCTCGCCTTCACCCTTGTCCACTTTACCCTCAACCACGGCAACGTAGGCTCTATCAACAACCATTTCCTTCCAACTGTCCTGCAGAATATGTTTGACCTCTTCACTTTTGGCAAATAGCATTACCCCTGAGGTATCCCTATCCAGACGGTGGACAATAAAAATCCTGTTATCCGGATTATCTCTGCGCACATGATCGGTCAATTGATGATAAGCAGTGTTTACTTTTTCCTTATCGGACGCCATTGATAAAAGACCGACAGGTTTATCTATAACGATAATA
>JAGFXV010000295.1 GCA_017861475.1 Bacillota bacterium
CTATTGCGATTACCGTTTCCGGCAAACATAAAGGGCGGCTGGAGCTTGACGATATTATGCTAATCGATGCCGATGCCAATTCTCTGGACGGCAAAAAACCGTCAGCGGAAACCGTGCTGCATACCTCTTTATATAAACGGTTTCCGGACATTCAGTCAATATTGCACCCGCATTCGCTTAATGCCACGCTGATTTCAAGAATTTTCAAGTCTGAAATTGTGCTGGAAGATTATGAGCTGTTAAAAGCGCTGTGTGGTATTACTACACATGAATGCCGGATTGTGGTGCCGATTTTTGCCAATGACCAAAATATTCCCCGTTTGGCGGAGCTTGTAGAACAGTACCTGGATAAGCACGCAGACTGCCGTGCCTATATCATTGCCGGACATGGGCTTTATACCTGGGGAAGTTCAGTACAGGAAACCCTGCGTCATCTTGAGGCGTTGGACTTTATATTTGATTGTGAACTACGACTGCATGGAGTCAAAAACCGATGAGCGCATTAACTATTTTTCCTGATAACCATCCCCAATACGGTGAACTATACACCGATTTTACGGCTATCCAGAACCGGCTTAATAACATAGGCGTGCAGTTTGAACGCTGGCAGGCCAACTGTAAATTATCCGCCGATGCCGACCAGGCATCCGTACTTGCAGCTTACGCTGATTCGATAGACAGATTAAAGGAACAGTACGGTTTTAAGTCCGTTGATGTAATCAAATTAAACCCGAATCACCCGGAAAAAGCCGCTTTTCGACAAAAATTTCTTGCTGAACACATTCACAATGATTTTGAAGTGCGCTTTTTTGTCGAAGGCCGTGGACTGTTTTATTTGCATGTCAAGGATAATGTCTATGCGGTATTGTGTGAACAGGGCGATTTAATCAGCGTGCCCGCCAATACCACGCACTGGTTTGATATGGGTGAAAATCCCGAATTTACCTGTATTCGCCTGTTTACCACGCCCGATGGCTGGGTAGCTGATTTTACCGGCAGTGAAATCGCAAAATCTTTTCCCACCCTTGATCAATACGTTGCCGAACTGTCATGATTAAAGCCATCGTCACCGATATCGAAGGCACGACATCATCACTTTCATTTGTTAAAGAGGTATTGTTTCCTTATGCACGGGCAAATCTGGCTGATTTTGTCCACCATCACAAAGACGAGCCGCAGGTTAAAACGTTGCTGGAAGAATCTTGCATGGAAATTGGCGCAGAATTAGAAACCGGGCAGTTAATCGCACAGCTTATCCAGTGGATAGATGAGGATAAAAAAGTGACGCCGTTAAAGTCTTTGCAAGGCTTGATATGGGAGGCAGGTTATCAAAAGGGTGATTTCAAAGGTCATGTTTACCCCGATGCCGCTGCTTACCTCAAGGTATGGAAAGCTAAAGGACTGGATTTATACATCTATTCGTCCGGCTCGGTGTATGCGCAAAAACTATTATTCGCACATACCGAATACGGCGATTTAACGCCGCTTTTTTCCGGTTACTTTGATACGCATACAGGAGGCAAGAAAGAGCAGGAATCGTATTGCAAAATAGCCGAACAACTAGGGCTTCCCGCGGATCAGATATTGTTTTTATCCGATATCAAAGAAGAACTGGATGCCGCCAAAGCAGCCGGTTTTAAAACCTTATGGCTAACCCGGGATAGCGCACCTGATGCACAAGCCGAACACAGGCAGATTAGCAGTTTTGATCAGATTAGCATCAACAGCTGAAGCTTTCTTCAGGGCAACACACTGCCATTAAATTAAGGAAAAATATCCCTCTCCTGCTGGATGCCTAGATGGATGTAGGTAAGTAGAGCAACGCAGGGGCAGTTGCCGAGAGGGTCGAGGTGAGGAGAATAAAAAAATGGAAAAATGCTTATTTGATCCCCTCATCCTAACCTTCTCCCGGTGGAAGAAGGGACCTTTTTCTTAACTTAATGGCAGTAATTCACTGCGAAGGAGCGGGAGCAATTAGTTCGCCTTCAATGGCTTAAACGGGATTAACGATTCACTTCCAACATTCATAGTCCGTTTTTCAGGCGCCGCTCGATCCAGTCGTCAATTTTATGCAAAATCTGACCACGCAGTGCCAGTGTGGAAAAAAGCTGCTCATGGTGGCTTTTTCCGTTTAACGGCATCAGTTCGTTATGTTCATTTTTGTTACGCGTTAGAGCAGCAAAATCAATATTCCCCCATGCCGGCGTAATGGGATCCTGTTCGGAATAGATGAGCAGATAGGGCGTATCAAAACCGTCCATGTTGCGCCTGAACCGGATAATTTCCTGCTCAACTCCCAGCACATAACGTAAAACGCTCCGGCGGGTAATGTAATTATCACTGTGTTGACGGATTCTCTCTTCTTTTGAGTCGCTCAGATATTCTTCAACCCAGTCCGGATTGGCCGGCGAAAACAGGTTGCGCAGACCGGGTAATGATACCAGTTCGATCATGCCGTCTTGAAGAGGAACGGTAACCAGCGCCAGCAGCTGATTGAACAGCAATAGAGGTAATGGTTCGTCGTGCGGATTGAGAAAGTGTTCGTGAGTATGGAACGTGAATTCGATAAACGGATTCTGAAACCAGCCGCGCCAGCCAGGAACTTCGGTAACAGAAAAAGCCGGGCCAGCGAAGATGATGCCTTTTATTCTTGATTTTAAAGCCTCATTTTTTGTTTGCAGCAGATAAGATGCGCTCACCAGTGAACCGAGGCTGTGCGACAGAATAAAAACAGGCAGGGGGTTATTCGCTGAAGGTTTGTCGAAGCGCTTGATCAGATAACCCAGAGCCTGCTCCAGATCATTGCGCATGGGCTGCAAATTCCGAAGTTGCGCCTGCTCCAGGTAAGCACGACTGGCATCGTAGGCCGATGCACCGGCCTCGATACTTTTGTGCGCCTCCAGAAGTACGGGATTACTCAAACCATGCGCTGTCATATCCATGCCCGCGACGATAAAATGATCGGAAAAATGCCGGGCGATATCACCATAACGGCCGATATGTTCGTTCATGCCATGAACAATCAGCAAACAGGCTCGGGCTGAATCCGGCTGCGCAGGCGCGAGAATCTGCATATGCCGTATTGAACCCGTATCATCGGTATTCAGAAAATGCTCTTCGCCCCAGATCGGGTATTTTACCCTCACCGTTTGCTGGTAAGCGCAGCCGCTACAAAACATCAGCAGCAAAATAAAGCAGGGATGCAATGTCCTGAGCGGCATCCTGGTGGTTACTGACGCTGATAAGTTCCGATCAGTTCTGCCTGAGCAATAATATGTCCTGCCATCGCCTTTTCAAGCTGTGCCTTGTTGGGATGATGCAGATCGGGCAATTCAATATTCAGTGCATAGAGTTTATGAAAGTACCGGTGCCGGCCAATAGGCGGGCAGGGGCCGCCATAGCCCGTCCGTTTCCAGTCGTTTTTGCCTTGCAGTGTGCCGGATGGTAAAGCACTGGCAGCCATGGCTTTGGGCAGCTCCGTAACCATCGGAGGAATGTTGTAAAGCAGCCAGTGTACCCAAGTCATTTTGGGTTTGGCCGGATCCGGCGCATCGGGATCATCGACGATCAGCACCAGGCTTTTGGTATT
>JAGFXV010000296.1 GCA_017861475.1 Bacillota bacterium
CTCCAATCTGTCGTTCATTTACCTGTAAGGGGCATGGCGAAAAACGCAGACTGTAGCATAAATAGAGTCGGGGAGGGTATTATATGGCTGATGAGATACAATTTGTAGTATTCAAATTAAATCACGGTGAGCAGGTATCGGAATACGCGGTTCCGATTTCCAACGTTCAGGAAATTATACCCTTGCCGGTTCCCACTCGTTTGCCCCAGGTTCCTGATTTTATAGAGGGGATAATTAATCTGCGGGGCAAGATCATACCGATTATTGATCTAAAAAAAAGGTTTGCTATGGGAGAACCGGATGAAGAGCCGGTGAAAGACAGACGCACCATTATCATTGATATGGAAGGACAGATTATTGGTATTATCGTTGATGAAGTCAACGAGGTGCTTAGATTATCTACAGACAGTATTGATAAACCCCCGGCAGTGATCAGCGGCATTACCGCAGAATATTTAACCGGGGTAGGCAAACTGGATGACAGACTGCTGATCATCCTTAATCTTGATAAAGTTTTTAATGAAGCGGAAAAAGATGCTTTAAAGAATGCCGGCATTTCAGCTTGAGGCGGAATATCCCCTGAAATCACCTATGATTTCGGGGATTTCTTTTCAATGAACGGGGTGATGCATTGCGAATCGGTATTGATATCGTTGATATTGACAGGATGGAAGTAGTTGTGAAAAGAACGCCACATTTTCTCAACCGGGTGTTTAGTACTGGTGAACTGGATTATTGCCTGGCCAAGCGCAATCCCTATCCTTCTTTGGCAGTCAGGTTTGCAGCCAAGGAGGCATTTCGTAAAATTGATGTAAGTTTGTGTCAGGGAATTCGTTTCAGTGATGTTGAAGTTGCTATAACTGATGGAGGCAGACCGGAACTGGTTTTATCTGCTTCTGCTTTGACCAAAATGAAGGATCTGGGAATAAACCGTTGGGAAATATCTCTGGCGCATTCACGCAATCAAGCTGTTGCCGCCGTTATTGCTTACGGGGAGTGAGATTTATGAAATTATTAAGAGCAGATGAAATGAAGGAAATTGACCGCCGGGCCAGCAGCGAGTATTTGATCCCCAGTATTGTTTTAATGGAAAATGCGGGCTTGCGCACCACGGAAAAAATTGTGGAGCTGCTGGGAGGAGTATGCGGCCGGGAAATTATCATTCTGGTTGGCCGCGGAAATAACGGTGGCGATGGTCTGGTGATTGCACGACATTTGTTAAACGCGGGAGCTCAAGTGGATGTTTTCATGTGTGCAAATGCCAGTCAATTAAGCGGGGATGCCAGGATTAATTATGAAATCTTTACCAAAATGAGCGGCAGCATTTATCCTTTACAACAGGAAGCAGATCTGCAGCGTTTTATTATGTCCTTAATAAAAACTGATATGGTGGTCGACGCTGTTTATGGCATTGGTTTCAGAGGCAGTCTGGGAGAATTTGAAGCTCAACTGGCAAAACTCGTAAACCAAAGCAAAAGTTTGGTACTGGCAGTTGATATCCCTTCCGGGCTGGAAGCGGATACCGGCCGGGTCAATGGTGAGGTTTTCAAGGCTGATCATACCGTGACTTTTGCTTTACCCAAGTTGGGGATGATCCTGGGAAAAGGACGGGAGTATGTCGGCCAGCTGACGGTAGCCAATATATCAATTCCCAAGGCTTTGCTCGAAGATGAACGCTTAAAGCTGCAGATGATTACTGAAGAGATGATAAAAACCCATTTCAAACCGCGTGTACTGGAAACGCATAAGGGTAGTTATGGACACGCTTTGATTATCGGTGGTTCTTCCGGAATGAGCGGGGCTGCTGTAATGACTTCCTGGGCGGCACTGCGTTGTGGCGCAGGTCTTGTAACCCTGGCTATGCCGGAAAAAATAATGGCAGCAGCTCAACTTGTTCCTGAGGTGATGAGCCGAGGATTACCCTCAACACCTGAAGGGGCGATTTCAAGTGAGGCCTGCCCAATGATTGAAAACCTATTGGGAACCGCAGCGGCATGTGCAATCGGGCCAGGATTGTCCCGTTATAAGGACGGCAATGAAATTGTAAGAACGGTATTGGAAAAAGCCGGGATACCGGTGCTGATTGATGCAGATGGCCTAAATGCACTGCAGGCGGATATCGGTATTTTGAAAGATAGACAAGTACCGGTGGTCATTACTCCTCATCCCGGTGAAATGTCACGCTTGACCAATCTTTCAGTGGCGGAAATCCAGCACGAACGCATTGAAACCAGCCGTTATTATGCCAGAGAATGGGGGGTTACAATTGTTCTTAAGGGCAATAATACAATTGTAGCTCATCCCTCTGGACAGGTTTATGTGAACATAACCGGTAATCCCGGTATGGCTACCGCCGGCAGCGGGGACGTTTTAAGCGGTATTATCACCGGTCTTATTGCCCAGGGCTTGAAACCAACGGATGCAGCTGTTGCCGGCGTATTCCTGCACGGCCAAGCCGGCGACACAGCTGCTATACATTTGGGACAGAGGGCGCTTACGGCTACTGATCTCATACATAATATGGGAAGGGTAATCAACGAATTGGAAATGAAAGTTAGCCAGACTATTAGAATAATTGAAATATAAGTAACAAGGGGGTAATAAAGATGTTTGCCAAAGATATTATGACCAGAGACGTAATCACGGTCAGACCCGAGGAGGATGTAGAAAAAGTTGCGCAGCTCCTGCTGGATAACAAGATCAGTGGGGTGCCGGTAGTCGATGAGAACCATTATCTGGTTGGCATGATCACGGAAAAAGATCTCATGATCAGAGCTACAGAACTTAAAGTGCCATTCTATATAACATTATTTGACAGTATTATTTTTCTCGAAAATCCCATACGTTTTAAAAACAATTTAAAAAAATATTCTGCCTCGCAAGTTAAAGATGCCATGACCAAAAAGGTATTCTGGGTTGAAGAAGATACCCCGGTTGCCGATATTGCAGAACTTATGCAAAAAGAAAATATCAATCGTGTTCCGGTGCTCAGACATAAGAAGGTAATGGGGATCGTTACCCGCAATGATTTATTGAAAACAATGGTTAAAAGAAATGGATAATCGGGGCACAAGCTGGGCAGAAATAGATTTAGGAGCTTTAAAAAGAAATTTTACCGCCATAAGGAATTTATTGCAACCGGACACGATGCTAATGGCGGTAGTGAAAGCCAATGCTTACGGACATGGTGTACTGCAGGTAGCGCAAATCTGCCTTGAGAACGGGGCTGATTACCTGGCTGTGGCTAATTTGCTGGAAGCGCTGGAGCTTCGTCAGGCGGGAATTACAGCTCCCATTCTGGTTTTGGGTCTTGTACCCCCGGAACAGGCAGAACTGTTAATAAATAACAATATAGATACAGCGGTTGCTGATCTGGAAAGCGCCCGGATCTATTCGCAGGCAGCCAGTCCGGCTCATCCAGCAAGATTGCATATAAAACTGGATACCGGGATGGGGAGAATTGGTTTTCAGACCAATGAAAAGTCTGCCGGCGAAATAAAAGAAATCCAGCAATTGCCCAATATATCAATGCAAGGCATTTTCAGCCATTTTGCGGCTGCAGACTTCGAGGATAAGGGATAT
>JAGFXV010000297.1 GCA_017861475.1 Bacillota bacterium
ACCCAAAGTGATAGTGGTTGGCAGCGGCCTGAAGGATGGGAGGATATCCTGCAAGCAGCAGGATCTTTCCAGTTAAAGACGCAGATGTGTGTACAAATGACAGACAAGAATGCCAGAATTCGAAAAATGATGAACGATACTGTCGCAAGGCAGTTGGCCATACAAGCAATCGTTGCTGAGGCAGATCGATATAACAGCGTAAATCTTGATTTTGAGGGACTCGGCTGGCATGATACGCCGGAGGAGCTGAGCAAAGTGCGTGCGGATTTTACATCTTTTGTAACGGATCTTGCGTCTGCCCTTCATTTAAAGGGAAAGCAGCTGACACTTGCCTTACATCCTTTAAACAGTGATTATCCTGGATATGACTATCAAGCCTTGGGGCTGCAGGCCGATCAGATAATTATCATGGCCTATGATTATGGGTCGAAACCAGAACCAGTTGAGCAGGTGGAAGAGGCGGTGCAACTCGCCATCGCAAGCGTTTCTCCCGAAAGACTTGTGCTGGGCATTTCGGCAATCAATGAGTCAGAAGACAGCATTGCTGACAAAATTGACATTGCCAAGCGTTACAACTTGGATGGAATTGCTCTCTGGCGTCTGGGGTTGGTAACGGATGAAGAATGGGAGAGCCTGAGGAAACAATTGTAAAGAATGAACGCTAACAGTGTTCTTTCGATTATGGTGCAGTTAGATTTGAAGTTATTAAAATACAAATAGCGGGGTGAGGCCCCGCTATTTTGATATAATCGTTAGTAGTTGGAGGTGGTGTGACATGGAACAAAAACTCAATAAGCAGATCGCCTGGCTGGAAAGCCTTGAAAACAGAGCCGCAGAGGGCCTGGATATTGACACCTTGCAAGCGAGGATAATCGAAGACCGTATGTATTTTCAGCATGAACGACTGATTCATCTTATCGTTACAATGACCGTAAGCATGATCTTGATTTTTGTTTTTTACATATTTTTTTCTCTGTTAAACACGCTGTTCGGAATATTGTTCCTCCTGCTGCTGATTCTGGACAGCGCCTATCTAATCCATTACTTCCGCCTGGAAAATGGGGTGCAGAAGTTATGGGAATTAGAGCAGCGCCTATTTGCCAAATACAAATAAATTATTCGATTTTGTTGGTCCGGCACCAAATCTTCATTTCATCAGCAGCTTTGACCAGTTCATCCCGGAACTGGGGATGGGCCAGTCGAATAATTCCTTCCGCGCGTTCATAGGTGGATTTGCCTTTAAATTGCTCGATCCCGTACTCCGTGGCTACATACTGGACCAAGGAGCGGGGCAGGGTCACGATTGTTCCCGGTGCCATGGTCGGCGTGATGCGGGAATGCAGATTGCCCTCTTTGTCCGTATACGTTGAGTCTATGCAGATGATCCCCTTCCCACCGCGGGAATTGAAAGCGCCCATGATAAAATCAAGCTGTCCGCCGGTACCTGAGACTTGCCTGGTGCCAACGCTTTCTGAGGCTACCTGGGTAAAC
This sequence comes from Bacillota bacterium, assembly GCA_017861475.1. Classification (GTDB taxonomy): domain Bacteria; phylum Bacillota; class Syntrophomonadia; order Syntrophomonadales; family Syntrophomonadaceae; genus Syntrophomonas_B. The sequence goes on from JAGFXV010000297.1 coordinate 1,492, forward strand.
AGATCTATGGAAAGGGCGTTGTTTATGGCCACCACTTTGTCATTTAAGGCAACGATGCGCGGATCATTGGTGTAGTTGACCGGATAAATGGCACATACCGGATTGTTGTCCAGGAAGTCATACAGCTTCTGGGTGCCCAGCGCAAAGGTGTAGACCATTTTATTTTTGTCGATGGTCTTTTGGGCGCCGGTGATCAGGCCTTTATCATAAAGATCAACACAGGAGTCCATCATCATCTCGCTATGGATACCCAGGTCTTTTAAATCACTGTCAGCGATCAGTGCGCCTACCGCATTGGGAAGTCCCCCGATACCGAGCTGCAGACAGGCACCGTCTTCAATTTCATTGATCAGCAGATTGGCGATTTTCTGCTCGTTTTCAGTGGGGACGGCCGGAGGAAGCTGTCGGAGCGGGATATTGTTGCCTTCCACCACATAATCGACCTGAGATATATGAATCGATTCCTGATTGCCGCCTAGACAGACCGGCACCGTGTTATTGACTTCAACAATTTTAATTTTGGTTTTTTGCATTATTGCCGGTGTAATTGAGTTGGACGGGCCCAGATTAAAATAGCCGCGCGCATCCATGCTGCTGACACTGAAAAAACCAACGTCAATGTTGTAATACTTTTTAATAATTCGAGAACCTTGATGATAAGTATTGGGGATATAATTGCACAGGTTGTGGTCATGCAATTTGCGGGATACGATGCCGAAATGCAGATCCGTCAGGATAAAATGTTCCCTTTTAAGGTCAGCTAAAACTACCTGGGGCGGTGAAGTATAGCACACCCCGGTAACCCTAACATCCTGCAGTTCGTTGACACGTTTGGCCAGTGCTTCATCCAGTGCCTGGGGAAACATCGTAAATTCCCCATAGGCGACTTGATCTCCTGATTTGACCATGGCCGCAGCCTGTTCAGCGGTAATTTTCTTCTGATCATATTGCCATTTTATAATATCTCCCATCTAGTCACGCTCCTTGTTCAAAATTTTCCGTATCTTTTGCCAAGAGATTAATTTCAGAAGATTACATTATAATAGTAATATAATATTTGAAATTATAATACTCACTTGTGCAAATAATAACAAGCTCTTGACGGGAGAATATAAAACGGTTTAATTGCATTTATATAAGAATGGAAGGAGTAAATCCACATTGTTTAAGATTGCTGATCATAAACTGTTGCTGCTGTATCTGATTATTGTCAATATGATTTGTTTGTTGTTGTTTTTGGTGGATAAAAAACGCGCCCAAAGTGGCAGGTACAGAATAAGGGAGCGCGATCTGTTTTTATGGGCGCTGGCCGGGGGAGCACCGGGCGGCTTGCTGGGCATGTATCTTTTTCGTCACAAGACCCGGCACTTAAAATTTAAATTCGGGTTTCCGTTGATCATTTTGTTGCAGCTGGGAATAATTTATTACATATATTTATTTTAGATAAACGATAGATGGTGGATTCCGCTGATTTAATTTTCTGAAGCTGCTGCAAGCGAGACATAAGCCAAGTATGCCTTGCACAAACAACCTTATTATGATAACATATTTTCTGCAACGAATGCGGAGCCGTGGTGTAGCGGTTAACATGCCGGCCTGTCAAGCCGGAGAGCGTGGGTTCAAATCCCATCGGCTTCGCCATTTTTAAAAACTTATCAACTTGAATTTTTGTGTGAATTTAGCAGGCGGGAGTAGCTCAGTGGCAGAGCACCGGCTTCCCAAGCCGGGTGTCGAGGGTTCGAACCCCTTTTCCCGCTCCATAAAAATATTAGTACCGCGGTAGGGCAGTCCCCCCTGCGGTGTACGCAGTAAAGCACTTAGACAGATCCCGTAGTGGGGCGGGATGCAAGTTGATAGGGGAAGGGGGGTTCGGAGTTTGAAACACATTACTACGATCATTAATCCTAATCTGAAAAGAGATAAGGATGCCATCAATTGCCGGGAATGTGCGAGTTCCTGTCAGTCCGCATGCAAGACCTCCTGCACGGTAGGCAATCAAAGCTGTAAAAACCAGTAACATAAAATCGTTTTTAATAGGGGCGCAAGCCCCTGTTTTTGTTTTCATGACCTTTCAG
>JAGFXV010000031.1 GCA_017861475.1 Bacillota bacterium
ATCTATTGATTTCTTTCCGGTCTTCGAGATATTTTTCCAATTTTCTTTTTACCCGCTGCAACGCGTTGTCAATAGACTTGACATGACGTTTCAATTCATGTGCTATTTCCTGATAGGACTTGCCTTCCAGATAAGCCATCAGAACCTTCCATTCCAATGAGCTAAGGATTTCTCCCATTTTCTTTTCAATATAAACGAATTCTTCACGGCTGATAATGATTTCTTCAGGATTGGTAATTTTATTGGTGGTGATGATATCGATCAGGGTTCGGTCAGATTCTTCGTCATATACGGGTTTATTAAGGGAAACGTATGAGTTCAGCGGGATATGTTTCTGCCGGGTGGCAGTCTTTATCGCGGTAATTATCTGCCGGGTAATACATAATTCCGCAAACGCCCGGAAAGATGTAAGCTTTTCTCCGTTATAGTCGCGAACAGCTTTAAATAACCCAATCATGCCTTCCTGGATAATATCTTCCCGGTCGGCTCCGATTAAAAAATAGGCCCTGGCTTTAGCGCGTACAAAGTTCTTATATTTGTCAACCAGAAACTCTATGGCAAACTGATTTCCCAACTGTGCCAGTTCAACGATCTCCTCGTCGGACATATCGACATAGTTTACATAGAGCTGCCTGGCAGCAACAGAACCGATCATTTAACCGCCTCCAAAATATATGATGTTTATTTATTCAAAATGGTGAATTTCGGACAAGTATATTATAGCCGCTTGAAATCTGAACCGTCAAGAACTTATTCTGCGTCTGTCTGGCAAAATTTCATATATTTTACAGAATAATTTGGCGTTGGCGCAAAACTTCGTAAATAATTAAACCAGTTGCAACTGAAGCATTCAATGATTTAATTGAGCCAATCATGGGAATCTTTACCACGATGTCGCAGTTTTCTTTCACCAAACGACGTATACCCTGCCCCTCCCCCCCCACAACCAGAGCTGTCGGGGCTGGTATACGGCAGTTAAAATAATCCTGTTCTCCGTCCATGTCAGCTGCTACAATCCATAAACCATTTTTTTTCAGGGATTTAATCGCATTTACAAGGTTGGTCTCCATAGCGACCAGCATATGCTCCACTGCACCGGCTGAAGCCCGCACTACTGCCGGTGTAATTTCCGAGCTGTTGTGGCGCGGAACAATGATGCCATGCACCCCGGCACATTCTGCAGTACGAATGATAGAACCCATATTCTGCGGATCTTCAATTCCGTCCAGGATCAAAATAAACGGTTCCTGCCCTGACAGGGCTGCTTTTTCCATTATTTCATCAATGGAGGAGTATGCAAAGCTGTCCACCTGAGCTACGATTCCCTGGTGATTGGCCTGCGTATACATTTGATCCAAACGCTGCCGGTCAACGTACTGCCAGTAAACCCCTCTTTTTTCAGCCAGTTTCAGCAATTCTTCAATCCGCTTTCCTCCCCGGCCTTCCTGGACAAATATCTTATGGATCCTACGCCTGCCATTTAGCGCTTCCATTATGCTGTTAACTCCGGCTAGTTTTTCCTGCATGGGTTTTCTCCTTTATTGAGTTATTTGGCCCTGATTATAAGGAATATAACGGAAGTGATGAATAATCGGACTGGGCCAGCTTAACAAATACTGTCCCTCCCTGGCTTGAGGCCCTGCGTTGTGAATCAGCAGCGGTACTCCATTGCGGCTGCGTTTATCGGAAATGATGCCGATGTGTTCAAGGGGCGCACCAAAAACAACGATGTCTCCCGCTTGCCAGTTGCTTAAATTACCGGCATCTCCTGGAATTATCACGGAAGTCATTTCCTGACCATTCTGCGCAAAGAATATCTGCAGATTGCTGACTCTTCGAAAATCGATATTCGGATCGGGCCGAGTCCCGGTCACTCCATATAACTGCGGATTGTTCCGAATATCATTGTCCACCATTTGTTTGAGATCAAGACCGGCATTCTTGAATGCCCGCCAGACAACATCAGTACAGGCTCCTTTTCCTTCCGGCGGATACCCGCCCTGGTAATATTCGCTGTCATAAACCGTACCAAGTTCAACTTCCTGCCGCGCTCCGGCAACAATATCCAAGGGATCCGGAGTGCCGTTGTGGTTGTTATCCTGAGAACTGATTAATGGAGGTACTTTGCATTCAGGTTCGAGGGAAACCTGTTCCCGCAGCGTCTGATAATCGAAGCGCGCAGTTACTTGATCTCTATATAGAAACAACACAATTAAAGCCGCTGCAACCAGTAGAAGAAACAGCCAACGACGGTGAGCGGACACAATATCATCTCCGATTAATTTTCTCAACTGCCGTGCATATTTATGCAAGTGGATTAAATATTTCGTCCGTCATTACGATTTGGGCATAATGTTCAACCGGGAAATCACGATCATAATCAATATCATCAAACAGAGCCGGCATTTTGCTCTGGAAGTATAAAAGCAGGGGAATAGCTGCCTGCCTCATCTGGGGATGAGCGGCTTTATCAGCCCGCAGTCTAAAAAAATGGCGCCATTCGCGCATATTATATGTAACCACTATTTCAGTTTTTAGTGAATTCGGTAATATGGAACGGGCTTCCTGGGCAGAACAACCGCTGTTCAGCATGGCCATGTAGTTTTTTTCCGCACAAAGGCAGGCTTCTTGCCACAACTGATAGTCTTGATCCCGTCCTTTGAAAAAGTATGGTTCTATCACGCTGATCTCATTGCCAAACTTGTTCTTATTGTAACTGCAGTAACGGGTACTCTCCTGGCTGTAGGCAGCAATCCGATGGCGCACGATTTCATGAGATACTCCACGGTCAACAATAAACATCAAGGTAGCCTTTTCATGCTCAATGATAGACTCGTGCCCCATGGTTAGTTTTGACCTCAAAAAATTAGGATCGCTGTTGTCCTTCATTTGGTTTTCAGACTTATAACAAGTACGGGCATATCTTTCCAATTTACGGAACAAGGATGCATCCAGCTCCGATTCTGGAACCAACACCTGCGGCTGCAGTATGATCATTCTATCAATCCTTCCCAACTAACATTAATCATTTGCCTGGGATTGTCTTTCATTATAACAAAGAAAGGCAGCATGCTTCTTATTTTCTATATTTCCTGCAAAGCTCTGCGCAACAGATAACTAAGCCGTTCATCGTCGCCTTTTAAATAAAGATAACCAAGCAAGGCTTCAAAGCCTGTGCTCATTCGATAGGACTGGACATCAGCATTTTTAGGGGGATGACTGCGGGTATTGCGTCCCCGTCTGACTATATCCAGTTCCGTATCACTAAGTTCAGCGCTTAATTGCCGGATGATATCTGCCTGACTGTCAGCATTGACCAAGGCAACGGCATCATGATGAATGTCCCTGATCCGGCGGGGACCGCTTTCCGCAATATTGGTTCGTACCGCCAGTTCAAAAACTGCATCGCCGATATAGGCCAGCACCAGCGGCGAATATTCTCTCAGGCTGTTTTCCTCTACCGGATTATGCGTCAGCAAATTTCCATCTGGCTCCTTCCTTGGTATCCTCGATGATTATTCCGATCTCTTTCAGTCGGTCACGCAAAAGATCTGCCCGTCCATAATCCTTTTGCTTTTTAAGATTTTGCCGTAGTTCAATCATATTGCCAAGCAATTCTCCCATTTCGGGAGCTGAATCATAACGACAGATACTGCCACTGGCTTTGTCTTCGACCTTGATCTGCATCTTCTGGAACAAGTTGCGTACTTCATCTGCCAGCGCGTAATTCTTTTCCTGGCGGGCACTGTTGCGCACTTCCAGTAATAAAGCCAGGATATCATCCAGCACTTGTTGGTGATTGTCTTCGGATTTCATGAATATCCCCAGGATCCCGCCTAAATCCTTGAATACCTGCAAGGCTTTCTGCAGCATTGCCTGACTGCTGTCCGACTGCGGATCGGCACCGGCCACAAAGCTGTTGATCAGATGAGAAATTTCAAACAGATAAGCCATCGCCTGGGCCGTATTGAAATCATCATCCATAGCAGCAACAAACTTTTCCTCCATGGCAGCAACGCTTCTGACAAGCTCACCATCTGCATCGGGCAGCGCTTGCTTTTCAGGATCAAAACCTCCGTTTTGCTGGAACTCTGCCGCCAGGTTCAGCGTGGTCTTTAATCGGCCCAACGCTTTGCGGGCTTCTTCAAGCTTGCCGTCATCAAAATCAAGCGGACTGCGATAATGGGTGGCAATAAGATAAAAGCGCACCACATCATGGGGATATTTAGCGAGGATGTCCCGCAGAATAAAGAAATTCCCTAATGATTTGGACATTTTTTCACTGTTGACGGTGATAAAGCCATTATGCATCCAGTATTTTACGAAGGGTTTGCCGGTATATGCTTCCGTCTGCGCGATCTCATTTTCATGATGGGGAAATATCAGGTCGGCTCCTCCTCCATGGATATCGATCGTTTCCCCCAGATATTTCATTGACATGACGGAACATTCGATATGCCAGCCCGGACGTCCTGCTCCCCAGGGACTCGGCCAGCTTGGTTCACCGGCTTTGGCTTTTTTCCAGAGCGCAAAATCAGCCGCTTCTTCTTTTCGCTCATCGACTTCGACTCTTGCCCCGGCCAGCATTTCATCCAGCGATCTTCCCGACAACTTGCCATAACCGGCAAAAGCTTTGACCCGGTAGTAAACATCCCCGTCAATCTCGTAAGCATAACCTTTTTCGATAAGCCCCTCGACGACCTTGATGATTTCCGGGATGTGATCACTGACCTTCGGATGTACATCAGCCCGGCATATTCCCAGGGCATCAGCATCAATAAAATATTCTTCAATATAGCGATTGGCCAACTGCAGCGGATCGTCGTTTTCTTCCCGGGCCCGATTGATAATCTTGTCATCCACATCGGTGAAATTCTGTACATACTTTACAGCATAACCCCGATAAGCCAAATAACGTCTGACAGTATCGAATACCACCAGAGGGCGGGCATTGCCCAGATGGATGTAATTATAGGTGGTAGGCCCGCATACATAAATATTGGCCTGTTTGGCTTCGAGCGTCTGCAGTTCTTCCTTTTTTCCGCTTAAAGTATTATAAACTTTCATTTTCATGATCCCCTTGCTTGCGTATTTAAAAAGCCTCTCATCTCCGTTCAGAGACGAAAGGCTGTGCTTCCGCGGTCCCACCCTGATAAGTGCCAGGCACTCCGCTTACTACTTCTAACGGCTCTCGCCGGATATGTTTACTGCAGTTTCAACATACCTGCTCCCGGACGCACTTTCCTTCAGGTCTTACGTTAAAAAGGCTTGCAGCCTGCGGCCTTCTCTCTCTGATAACGCGCTCTGAATTACTCTTCCCATTCATAGCAATTTTCTATATTTGTTTTGATTATATGATGGCTGTCCTGATCCTGTCAAATGTTCTGAGAGCTCAGCTTTCGCAAGGTTTCTTCCAGACGGGCCAGAGTATTTTCCCGTCCCCACACATAAATCAAATTGGGCAGTTCCGGCCCGTGAGTCTTACCGCTCAAAGCACTGCGCAAAGGCATAAATACATCTTTTGGTTTTAATTTGGTATCTTTGATAACAGTCTTGATAAACAGTTTGATTTCCTGCGGCTCTGAAAATTCCGGCAGTTCATTGCGGATCCGCTGCAAAACAAGGGCAGTGTTTTCCTGCTGCAATACTTCCCAAGCCTCCGGTTCATAAGCAAGCGGCTGAAAGAAGACCTCCATCTGCTCCTCCACATCACTGAGACAAACAAGATGTTCACGAATGGCCTCGATCAAAACCAATTTACTTTCAGCAGACAATTTTGTCCATTCTTCAGCGTACTTGCCATTTTGAATGTACGGCAGCAATAACTTCATCAAGTCTTCTGCTGACAGTTGTTTCAAATATTGCTGATTCATCCAGTTGAGTTTATCGATATTAAAAACTGCCGGACTTTTTGAAACCCGGTCGAGGCTAAAGCTTTGAATGATCTCTTCCTTGGTCATTATTTCTTTTTCCCCTTCGGGGGACCAGCCCAGCAGTGCCAGGAAATTAAAGAGGGCTTCCGGGAGATAGCCCTTTTCCCGGTATTGCACGAGAGAAGTGGCACCATGACGTTTGCTCATCTTCTGATGATCATCGCCCAGAATCAGTGAAATATGTGCAAACTCCGGACGAGGTAATTTCAAGGCATCATAAATCGCCAGCTGGCGGGGCGTATTGGAAAGATGCTCCTCAGCCCGGATGACATGGGTGACCCCCATGAGGTGATCATCGATCACTACAGCAAAATTATAAACAGGGATACCGTCAGATTTGACGATAATAAAATCACCGGTGTTCTCGCTTTCAAAGCTTACGGTGTCCCGAACCAGATCATTGACAACAAAAATAGTATTATGCGGCACTCTGAATCTGATGCTGGCCGGCTCGCCGGCAGCCAGACGGCGATTTACCTCTTCTGCACCCAACTGAGTGCATCTGCCCCCATAACGAGGAGTAAGCCCCTGAGCATATTGTTCCTGTCTCTCGGCTTCCAGTTCTTCCTGACTGCAAAAACAATAGTAAGCATGTCCCTGGTCAATCAACTGTTGAACATATTGACGGTAAATATCCAGCCGTTCGGTTTGACGATAGGGTCCATTTTCACCACCGGCATTCACCCCTTCTGTCCAGGTCAAGCCCAGCCATTGCAGCGACTCAATGATTTCTTCTTCATATTCGCGATGGGAGCGGTCCAAATCTGTATCTTCTATTCTTAATACCATTTCCCCCCCGCAATGTTCAGCATAAAGATAATTAAACAATGCCGAACGTGCCCCGCCGATATGCAGCGGGCCAGTGGGGCTGGGTGCAAATCTTACCTTGGTCTTCTTCACAAATCTTCCTCCCTAATCTTTAACCGTTATTAATCAATACTACAGCCTGGGCAGCAATTCCCTCTCCCTGGCCTTCCCAGCCCAATCCTTCTGTAGTAGTTGCTTTAACACTGACCTGATCTGGCTTTATTTTCAGGATAAAAGCAATATTGGAGCATATGGTGGGTATATAGGCAGCCAGTCTTGGTGATTGAGCAATCACCGTGCTATCTATATTATCGATTCGCCAGCCGCGGGCCTGCAGCAGACTGCCAACCCGTTCCAACAGAATTCGGCTGTCAATGTCTTTAAATTCCTGACTACTGTCAGGAAAATGCTGTCCTATGTCTCCCAGAGCGGCAGCACCAAGCAAAGCATCACAAATTGCATGCAACAGCACATCCGCATCAGAATGGCCCAAAAGTCCCTTGGGGAAAGGTATTTCCACTCCTCCGAGCACCAACCTGCGTCCTTCTGCCAGACGATGCACATCGTATCCTGTCCCGATTCGCATAGACTTACCTCTCTTCTTTAATCCATTCGGGCCAGCAGGTTTTGCATAATGATCAGATCAAGCGGGGTGGTGATTTTAATATTATCATAATCTCCTTCCACCACTTTCACCTGACCGATATATTTTTCAAACAGGGCGGCGTCATCGGTCGCATAAAAGCCTTCCTCATCCGCATACTTGTAAGCAGTAAATAATTCTTTGAATTTAAATACCTGTGGAGTTTGAATGGAATAGATTACGTTTCTGTCCAGTGTCTGGCGTACAAATGAATCCTTGTTAACCATTTTTATGGTATCGCGGCTGGGCACTCCCGGTATAGCGGCGCCCCATTCCTCAGCCTCAGCCAGCAACCGGATGAGGACATCTGCTGATAGCAACGGCCGCGCACCGTCATGCACAGCTACAAAATCAGTATCTGAGCCAAGGTATTGCAGAGCCGCCCACACCGAGTCCTGTCTCTGCTGACCGCCAGTTAAAACAGCGGATACCTTTTGGTATTTATTCTTTTCAATAATTTCGTGCCGGCAGTAATCAAGTTCTTTGACACTGGTAACCACAACAATTTCATCTACTATGTCCTGTTTCTCGAAAAAGTCCAAGGAATATGCAATTACCGGTTTATTGTTCAGCATAATAAACTGTTTGTTGGTTTTTGTCCCCATGCGGCTTCCCTGGCCTGCGGCCGCAACAACAACCCTAAGGTTGTCAGCCATACAAATTCACCTCTTGTGTTTTTACATTTGGCAAAGTCATGCTATCCAGTGATGTTTCTTCTTCTTTGATTTTGCGGGTAAAAATCATGCGTCCAGCAGCAGTTTGAAAAACACTTGTCACCAGCACTTCAAGATTATTACCCAGTTCATGCTGGGCATCCTCTACCACTACCATGGTTCCGTCTTCCAAATAACCGACCCCCTGACCGGGTTCCCGACCGGCTTTAAGAACACTGATCGACATTGTTTCTCCCGGATAAACAACCACCTTGACGGCATTGGTCAATTCGTTGATATTAAGCACTGTAATGCCCTGAAGCTCTGCCACCTTGTTCAGGTTGTAGTCGTTGGTAATGATACTGGCATTGATCAGCTTGCATAGTTTTATCAGTTTCATATCAACTTCTTTTTCTTCCGGGATATCCGTTTCAATTATATCAATTTTTATATTAGAATGCTGATTCATTTTAGATAAGAGTTCCAACCCCCGACGGCCCTTGGCTCGTCTGAGATTGTCCGATGAATCGGCTATATGCTGCAATTCTTCAACTACAAATAGTGGAACCAGCAAGTTTCCTTCCAGAAATTTGCTCAGAGCAACATCATATATGCGACCATCAATAATTGCACTGGTATCTATTACTTTGCAGGTACCCCCATTATTTTCGTGCGCTTCTGGTTTTTCATGGCCTATGGGCAACAGTTGCCAAAGTTCCAGCGCCCGACGGGTTCCAATCCGCAATCCCAAATAACCGCAGAGCATAAATATGGTCAGCGTCAGATAACCTCCCAACCCCCTGATTAAAGAAAGCGGGTAGCATGTAACCAATCCCAGCAATACACCTACCGTCAACCCCAGCAATCCGCCGATCATGATCTCAAGTGAAGTATTGTCCAGCAGACGATTAAATTTTCTGATGCCTCTGCGTGCTGCTTTGAAAATCACGCGAAATAGAAGGTAAAAAATTGCCGCAGCGGCCAGACCGGCAGCAATACGCCAAACGACTTCCAGCTGCAGGTAAAGACCGGTAAAATAGCTGACCCATAAACCAGCTATCAGGGCAAACATAAGCATCGAACTAAACATAAATTTCTTATACATAAATACACCTCCACCTGATATTGTGGCGGTAAATTATGTAAATTATACTGATGTATAACTATTTATGTTAAGCGGTGACTAAATCGACCGGCAAATTTGGCCGTTATGTCCCGCAATATAAGTTATTTATTGGGACATGAAGACGAAGAATGATCCTTAGGCATGAATTATGATGGAGTTCCTCAATTGACAAAGTTTAAATGACAGGGCTATACTGATAAAAAGCCAGTATGAAAAGGGGCGGAACCTCTTTATGAAAGACCTGATTTGTGATGAGTTTCAAAATACGGTTGACAATCTGCTTATTCGTCATCATAGTGTTTTGGATGTAACTTCCAAACTAAACGAAGCGACCTGCCGGGTAA
>JAGFXV010000032.1 GCA_017861475.1 Bacillota bacterium
GTGAAAACGGTAATTCAAAACATACCACTGCCAGAAAAAGAGGGAAAATTTTTGATTGATCTCACCGCTCTGGGAATAAGACAGAAATTTCGCCTGGGCTACATTGTCCCAGTTGGGAAAGTAGCGGCGGGCATAGAGGACCAGATCCTCCAGGGCCTCATCAATGACCATGCGAAAATTATTGCGTTTGCCCCGGGGAAAATGAATGATCTGACAATTGGCACCCGACGCACAGCATTGTCCGTATTCTTTTCCGCTTCCGCAAGGACAGGGATCATTCAGCGGCATATAAGACATTGTTTTACTTCCCCCAAAATATTTACAAAATCCCATTAATGCCCGGCGTATCAATCCATTAACAAATCCAGCGTAAATAGCTATATAAGTAATACCATATAGACATTATAGAATAAATTGAAATGATTGGAAATCTTTAAATTTTATCAAATCTTCTGATTATATCCTAACACCATGGTACGAATAAATACACTTTAATTCTTCTCAGAAAATGCCAATCCCCGGCCCGGCCGATTATTCCTCCGGCTGGCCGTTTGGCTTCGGCTTGTTTGCATCGATGCTGAAGGCTACCTTGTTTATTTTCGCAATTCGGTCGATGCTGTTGCCCAGGTCATCGTCAGCATCAAAGCGACGTCTTCCGCAAACATAATTAGCCATCACCACAAACAGCAATACCATCAGCAAAAGAGCATAATTCATGATTTCCGCCTCGAGAAATTCCCCCAGGGAAAACTTGTTTTGCACATAAGCCACCGTGATCCCGTCAATATCCTGCAGCGGAACGAGCAACAGCCCCGTGCTGCGATCAGGTGATGCAGAGATCGTCTTGCCGTCATGCAGCTTTTTGGTATCGGCCGTATTGAGTGACGGCTGCGCCTTTTTGTTCGACCAGAGCAGCATGCTTTCAATGCCGTTCAATTGAAATATTGCGAATTGGCCGGTACCGGACTTCTGCAGTTTGCTGCCCAACCGGGACATGGACACACCGATTTTGCACAACCCGGCATATTTGCCGTCAATGAAAATCGGCAGGGTGGTGACGAGCAGATCATTGTTTTCACTGGAATCCAGCGCGGATACGGCGATCTTTTGCCGGAGCGACTTGCCGATGATGCGCTGATAGCTCATGTCATCTGCATAATTGATATCGGACGCCGAACTCCAGATCGCCTGGCCCTCCTGGTTGGTCAGACTGATTTCCGCCACTCCGTTGCTTTGCTTCCATTGGTTAAACGTCGGCTGCAGGATTTTATTCATCTGCGCCTTGTCTCTTTCCTTAAAAGCCTCCATCAGTTTGTCATTGCCAACGATCTTCAGAGCCAGTCCCTCAGATTCCTGATTAACGCCTTCCATCCCGGCGGATATTTTTTTCGTCTGCTCCTGCCAATAATCCTTTTCTGCGCGATGCAGGATCCTGCTTTGCACCATGGTTACATTCCAAACCATTAATCCCAGCAACAGAAGACCGGCGATCAACAGCGACCACACTGGCTGCCAGCGGGGCTGGCCATGATCTTGTGCTTTCAAGATTTTCCCCTCTCCCCCACTCGACTTTCAATCATTATGATTCTCTAAGTAAAACGTTTCGACGAATACATCCCATTTTCCTCGTAGTCACAAAAATATCCCGATTTTTCTTTCAGGTCAAACGTCACAATCTTTCCGGTGACACCAGGATATCTGTCGGCGAATAGTATATAAAGAAGTCATACCCGAGAGGAGCTACCTTGATGAAAAAAACCGCGCAGCAATACAGTCAGGCCTCCGGGCCGGTCATAAACATTCATGTCGATACCCGCATCCTGACTTTTGTCCTGAACAATTCCATCACCGTCTATCCGGTGGCCATCGGAAAACCCAGCACCCCCACTCCGCCCGGCAACTGGAAGGTGGTGTTTAAGTCCGTGGATCCCGGCGGGCCGTTTGGCGTCAGGTGGATGCGGCTCAGTGTTCCCTGGGGCAGCTTTGGAATCCATGGCACCAACAACCCCAAATCGATCGGCAAGGCCGTCAGCCACGGCTGCATTCGCCTGTACAACGAAGATGTGATCGTTGTCTACAGCAAAACTCCGATCGGCACGCCGGTCAATATTGACGGAGTGGTACGTAAGATCCGCACCCTGAAGTTAGGTTCAAAAGGCGATGATGTCAGCCAGGTGCAGCAATTGCTGAGTGATCTGGGTTATTATACCGCCAGCATCGACAGCTATTTTGGTTTCTTGACCAGGCAGGCGGTCATCCATTTCAAAAAAGATCAGGGGATGAAAGTAAACGGACTGGTCGGCAAGAATACGCTAAAGGCGCTCCAAATCGCCCATGATTTGGCCTTCAGTTGACAACCGCGATACCCTGCTGCCGACAAACTAAATTGACAGCGTTTCGTGAAAAATGTTATCATTTATGAGTTCGGGGCGTGGCGCAGCTTGGTAGCGCGTCTGGTTTGGGACCAGAAAGTCGCAGGTTCGAATCCTGTCGCCCCGACCATTTTGATTTTAAGACCCGTCCATGCATTGAGGGCGGGTTTTGTTGTTTCCCGATCAATTCTCGTTTAGGTGAACTCTGCAAGAATTGCAGTATAATTTTTTACTGCTATTCCGGGAATAGGTATCCTTCAAGGTTGGACAATACGCAGCTTTATATTAAACTTATATAAGATGAATGATAGGTGAAAATGGGGTGAGTTTTTTGCGAGGCAATCCCGAACAACGAATTGATCCGAGAGCGGTGCCTTACTGGCGCTGGTCCGCCGCTGTAAGTACAGGGTTTCTGCTGCTCGTTCCGGCAGGTTGTTATTGGGCGCAGCAACGCTGGCACTGGCCGACCTGGATTGCCTTTGCGCTGCTGGGTCTTACCCTTGCTTATGCTGTCTATTTAATCTTTATAAAGCCCGATATAAGATGGAAAACCTGGCGTTACGATGTGTCCGAGCAGGAAATTGATCTTTTGCACGGGGTATTTATCAAGACCAGAACTTTGATCCCCATGGTAAGAGTGCAGCATGTTGATACCGTGCAGGGACCCTTGCTGCGTCACTTCGGACTGTCTTCGGTCACCGTCTCCACGGCTGCCGGAAGTCATGAGATACCAGCTCTGGCAGACGATGTGGCCGAGCGGTTGAGAGATCAAATATCAGTGCTGGCCCGCGTGGTGGACGAAGATGTATAAACCACAGCGGGTTCACCCTTTAGGCATATTGTTTTTTACCGCGCGCTCTGTATATTCCATGGGACAGGCACTGCTTCCCCTGCTCCTTTTGGCCATCGCCCAACCGGCAATCCGCAAATGGATCATCGTGGCGATTCCTCTTTTGCTTGTCCTTTTCATCATCTATGGCGTTTTCTACTGGCTGCGCTATGTATTCTATGTCAGCGGGCAGGAACTGCGTGTGGAATATGGCGTAATGGTCAGAAAGAAAAGATATATCCCCTTCGAACGGATCCAGACGGTACAAATTACCGCCGGTGTTCTGCAGCGCCTGTTCGGTCTGGTAAAAGTTCAGGTGGAAACAGCCGGCGGAGGCAAAGAAGCTGAGTTTGTGCTGGCAGCTCTGCCGCGCAAAACAGCCCTGGAACTGCAAAACATCCTGCAGGCAGGCGGGAAGCCGCTGGAAGCAGCCCCGGCCGAAGTGGATCCGATCGAATACAAACTCTCGATCCGTTCCCTGCTGCTCCTGGCCAGCACCTCGAACGGCATCGGCGTAGCCATCAGCGCGTTACTGGTAATCCTTTCCCAGCTTGACGATTTCCTGCCCCAACTGAATGTCTGGGTAAAAATCGGGACCTATGCCGAACATCTGGCCGCTGCAAAAGTCAGCCTGATCATTCTGGCGGTGTTCATCCTGATCCTGTTGGCCTGGCTCCTGTCCCTCGTTGGAACGATCATCCGCTTCAGCGGTTTTCAACTGCGCCGGGAAGGTGACAGCATCAAGATCAACCGGGGACTTTTCGAAAAACAGCAGCTAAGCATCCCGCTAAAACGCATTCAGGCAGTGAAAGTGGTGGAAGGTTTGTTACGGCAGCCTTTGGGCATGGTGAGTGTGCAGGTGGTGAGCATCAGCAATACCGGTGTCAAGGGGGAAGGCAATGTGCTTTTTCCGTTATTGCCGAAGGCAGCGCTGCCCGAATTTTTGGAGAAAATCGCACCGGAATTCAGTGTGCCTTTGGCGTTTGAAAAGTTGCCGCGCCGGGCCAAACGACGTTATTTACTGATAAATACAATCCCCGCCCTGATTATTGCCATTCTGTGTTCTGTTTTCCTGCCCTGGGGATATGTGGCCTTCATCCTGCCTCTGCTGGGGGCCTGGCTGGGCAGCAGACAATATCATGATGCCGGCTATCAAGTGGAGGATAATACCCTATTATTGAGATCAAGAGTACTCGGCAGAGTAACCATGATCGTTCCCCGTCGCCGCATCCAATCCCTGCATGTATCCCGGAATCCTTTCCAGATCCGCAGCGGCTTGAGCAACCTCAAGGTGGCCATTGCTTCCTCCAATATTGCTGCGACTGCACATTTGAAAGGCATGGAGAAAGAAAAAAGCAACGATATCATTAATGGTTTCATGATCCAGCACGAATAGTATTATGAGGGCGCGACTCTGGCGATCTTAATGAGGTGATCATTATGCCGTCCAATATAAATCTCACAAGAGAATTAGCTATTCAGTTGATCAGGAGCCAGGAGGTAATATGTCCTAATTGCGGCAAGGATAAGCTGTACCCGCGTTATACCTATAAAAAGCAGAATGTAGAATACAAATGTCCTATCTGCAAAGTGATATATCACCCGTACAAATTTATTTAATCTGCAGGAATCAAGTTGGAATGAATATTTAATGTTTCAATTTTGTCATAAACCAAAGACTTTGTTAGACTATATGAAAAGATATGAATTACATGACGGATCGCCGATGGTACTATCGGCAAACCGCTGGATAACAAGAGCTATCAGGTATTTTGCAGGAGGTTACAAAATGAAGAAATATACGATTGAAACGAATATAGATGATGTCAAAAAGCAAATGGAAGCACTGTTTAAATCAATATTTGGAAAGACAAAATATGAGAAGCAGGGAAAAGGGAATGACGTTTATTGCTTCTACCCTGCATATTTCAATGCGGAATTAGGGGACTATTATAAATGTGTTACAGTCGTAGCCAGAAAATTAACCAATAATAAAACTGTAGTTACAGTAAACTACGACAATAGCGGCATAACATCGATTGAATGGAAGCATGGGGTATTAAAGCTGGTGTATGATAAAACAGTGGAATCAATACCCAAGGCTTTTAACATTTCTGATGTTTAGTATGAATCGTTATTAATTTTGTTTTAAAAAAGCATCCGCTACTTTGAAAAATTCATTTGAACTGGACAAAATTGATGGGTGTCCGCCTTTTTCAAACAGATACATGCTTCCGTTTTTCATTTTATTTAGAAGAGCACTATACGTAGTTTCATAGAAATCAGCCGGGGCAAACTCATCTTCCTTACTACCGGTTAATAATATCGGCATCTCCAACCGTTCCAGTGGCTTATGAAAGAACTTCCCAATCGTTTGGTAATGGGTATACAGCGCATTGGTATCATTGTCTACGACCTGTTCCCAATCATCGCCATGATTATATTCATAAAACATTTTGGCAGCAGCATCATGCTTGGATGCTTCACGTTCGGCTTTAATATTTTGCACATAATCTGCCAAAGGTGTTTCTCCTTCAAAACTATCTGCAATCACTTTGTTTACCAGGTCTGGCCTTTCCAGGGCAACATTAAGCGCAACAAGCGCACCTCCGCTGCTTCCAATGATATTTACCTGCCTATACTGCATATGTTCCAAAAATGTGATAACCTGCATGGATTCATCAAACCATAAATCAGGCGGAAAACGATCGATCCGATCTGACTGTCCATGCCCCAAAAAGTCCAATACAACGACTTTATAATTTTCTTTATATAAGTCAGTGATACTGTCAAACATCTTTGAAGATGCGGTATTTCCGTGCAATAAAAGTAATATATTTCCTTGTCCAGACTCGTTATAATAACACTGTTTACCTTGGTATTTGAAATATGGCATATTTTTCACTCCCTGATTATTTTTTCTGTCTGCTATTCTCTATTTCATTACATCATGCAGCAGTTTGATGCCGCTGCGAATCTCGTCCGGCTCCAGATGGCCGTATCCAACCAGCAGTTTGCTTTGGTGGAGATTATTTTTTATGCAGTGATGTTCCAGCGGGGTTATATAAATGCCGTTTTGAAGGCAGTATTTTTTGAAAGCCGCATCAAAATATCTTCCCGGGAATTCTATGGCCAGATGAAGCCCCGCCGCATCGCCGAAGGCGGTCCATTCACTGCCGAATACATCCTGCAGCGACTCCAGCAGCACTCGCCGCCGCTCTCCGTAAACCCTGCGCATTTTCTGAATATGCCGGTCCAGTTTTCTGGTTCGCAAAAATTGAGTCAGCGCCGCCTGCTCGAAAGGCGGATTCTGTACATCGGTGTGAGTACGCAAATCACCCCACTGTTTGTGAAGGGACGGGGGCAGGATGGCATAACCAATGCGCAATGCCGGAAACATGACCTTGCTGAAAGTTCCAACATATATCACGTGCCGGGAGTCCATAGCCAAAAGCGGCGCAATGGACTCGCCGCCATAGCGAAACTCACTGTCGTAATCATCTTCTATGATATAGAGCTCGTTTTCTCTGGCAAACCGGATCAACTCAGTGCGGCGTGAAGCCGGCAGGATACCGCCCAAAGGAAACTGGTGGGACGGCGTCACATAAACGGCACAGGCATTTTTCCCCTCGGTCAGATGCTCCGTTTGCAGCCCCTGAGAGTCAACCGGAACCGGAACAATCGCACAGCCTTTATTGATGAATGTCTGCAACATACCGCTATGGCACGGGTCCTCCATCAGGATTTCCTGCCCTTGCCGGCACAACAGTTCGGCAATCAGATGCAGCGCATGGGTCGCACCGGCCGTTATGAAAATATCCTGAGGGTGCACGGTCAGGCCGCGGCTCCTGAAAAGCCAGGCGGCTATTTCGGCGCGCAGCTCCGGAAGTCCCTGCGGTCCGGTATAACCGTATTTCTCCAGCGTCATTTCTTCGCCGGCCTGGTGAAGTATCTGCTGCCACAAAAAACGGGGAAATAATCTCAGATCGGGCCGTCCCGTCCGAAAGTCTGCCCGAAGCGGACGAAGTGAAGATTTTTTCGCCGGTGGTACGCAGTCAGGCAGCTTTTCGATGAATAATCCTTCCGTAACACGTGTGGGAGCACCCTGACGGCTTGAAATATAACCTTCAGCCAGCAACATTTCATAAGCTTCACAGACAGTGTTGCGGGAAACATTCAGATTTTTGGCAAGTTCCCGCGTGGAAGGCAAAGTCTCGCCTGACTTTAACTGCCCGCACATGATCCGATCCCTGATGGCCTGATATATTTGCCTCTTAATCGGCAATTCACTTTCCCGGTTCAATTCAATGCCCCACATGCTTCCTCCAACTGGACCAATACATTACAGGCTGAACTGGCACTTTACCCATACCAGTTCGCTGGATAAAATTATAGCATTCAAAACAAATCAAGCAAAGGTTTAAGGAGATATAAGGAATTGAAAGAATGGAAAGGACCGTTTTTTTTATTTTGTGCATTTTCACTGGCGGGAACCAGCGTCATATCGGCCCGGTTTGTTTCCGGTAAGTTGGGGACTTTTACCATCACCGCCGTAAGCCTGTTATTTGCTCTTTTAATTTTACTGCCGCCAAGCTGGAAAAAACTCGCTGAAGTTATCCGGATAACGCCGGCCAGAGGGTACCTTGTTTTTTTATTGCAAGCCTTTTTCGGTATTTTTCTGTTCCGACTTTTTCTTTTAAGCAGCCTTCTTTATACCAGCACCGGGGAAGCCGGCATCCTTACCGGCGCCACGCCGGCTATAACAGCACTTCTTGCCATAGCCATTTTAAAGGAACCTGTAAACGAAAAAAAACTGGCCGGAATATTCAGCACCGTGGCCGGCATTTTGTTGATCCAGGGATTGTTATCTGCCGGCAGCCTTTCCCTCAAACATCTGGGCGGAAACGTGCTGGTGCTTTGTGCGGCAGCGTGCGAATCCGTGTTCAACATTCTATCACGTATTTTCGCCATTAAAACCCCACCGGATCAAAGAAATCCTGTTAGTCCACTGGTTCAGACTACAATTGTAACGGTGATTGCCCTGCTTCTTTGCCTGATTCCCGCCCTGTCGGAACGACCCGCGCAATTGTTGGCCGCCGCCGGTTGGAAAGAATGGCTGGCATTGCTTTGGTATGGAATGTTTGTGACCGCGCTGGCCTTCATGTGCTGGTATGCCGGAATAAAACGGTGCGATGCCATTACCGCTGCTGCCTATTCGGGCATAATGCCTTTTACCGCCATGCTGCTGTCCGCTGTCATATTGGGCGAGCACGCCGGATGGCAGCAGTGGTCGGGCGGAATTTTGGTGATCATCGGTATGGTTCTGATCGGAAGCAGCAACGCTCCATCGGCGGATACAGATAAAAACCTCGACAAGTATACGTTATCATTATGAATCCGGTCCAACTGAAGCCTTCGCTCGATGCTCCTGTTTTATCCCTTAAATTGGTTTTTAATCGAAAAATTCCCCTGATTTACCGGCCGTTTGTGTTACTATCAAATAGGCCGGCAAATCAACTCAACCACAAAATTGGCGTTGATTATTGATTCCTATGATATATGCCTGCAGGAGGTTGTACATGAAGATAAAAGTCAGATATTTTTTTGCCGCAGCAGCGATACTTGTCATTCTGGGATTTGTATTCTGTTTGGTTAATTCATTTACCGGCAACCCGGTTTCTGCATTTGTGGCATCCCGCAAAATCCAGAATTATGCTGCCGTTCACTACCCCGGATCAGATTTAGTGTTATCAGACGTCAAATACAATTTTAAAAACAATGCCTACGGTTGTCATGCCCAATCCCCCAAAAGCGAGGATACGAATTTTTATATCCAGTATAGCCACGGCAGAGTCAGTGACGACTATAAATATGAAGTTGCCAATCACTTTACAACCTATCGACGGCTAAGTAAAGATTTTAACGATATGGTCAAAAACATCATCGAAAAAGATTATCCTCATGAAACGACATTAATTATCGGCGATTTAATCGGCGATACACAGCTACTTACCCCGGATGTGCCATTAAACTTGAACGATATGCCGCTTCAGTTGTCTTTGACTGTATTTATTCTCAGTGATGTCCGCAATGAAGAGCAGATGTCATCATCTCTTCTGGAACTCCATCAGCTTATGATGAGTAAGAATATTTCGATTGACCAATACACTCTTCGATTGGAGGAACCAATGCCGGAGGAAAGTAAACCGGGCAGCGGCAATAATCTATATTTAGAAAATTTCCCCGCAAAGAATATCACCGCCAATCAACAAAGCCTTATATTGATTATGAGAGAACATC
>JAGFXV010000298.1 GCA_017861475.1 Bacillota bacterium
GCGGTTCCTCTTCCAAAGGATAGAGAATGAAATCTTACCTGATCGTAATTCTGGTAGGACTTTTGATGGGCTTTGCGGACAGGTTGGTAATGCTGCGTAACGATTATCGCCATTATCCAACCTATCCCCATGGCCATCTTACGCATCTTACCATGGGCTTTATCGCAGCCGGGCTGGGAGCCATGGTGGTGGCCGCGATCACTAAACCGGATTATGTTGCGGTCACATTTCTGGTGCTGGCTGCCCAGCAGTTCCGGGACATTCGTAATATGGAGCGAGAGAGTCTGGGCAAACTTGATGAATACAAGCTGGTAGAGCGCGGCAACGATTATATAGAGGGAATTGCCAAGGTTTTTGAAGCCCGTAATTATCTTTGTATGATAACCGCCTTGATAAGCAGTGCCGTGACCCAGATCTGGTCCTGGCCTTTGGGGGTAGTGATCGGGCTGGTCTGTATTTTGATTTCTCTGAAGCTGATGGCCGGACGGCAATTGGGTGAAATCATCGATGTGACCCGTGGAAAAGTATATTTTAACGGGTCGCTGCTGATGGTTGATGATGTTGTGATAATGAACGTGGGACTTCCCGCCACCCGTGAGAAGATACTGGCAGAGGGACTGGGGATTATCCTTCATCCAAAAGATGATGACGCCCGCATGAGTCTTGATAATATTGGCCAGCGAATGGCAATCCTTTATGATGTGGTATCCATTCTGGGCAGCAAGATCGAAATAAATGAGACCGAATTGCATCCCATGGCCAGAAAACATCCTGACAAAGGCTATTTGGCACTTTTTATTGTGCCCAATGAACCTGACATTGAATCTCTGATTGAAATAGTAAAAAAGGTACCGCTGCTGGAATCTGCCCAGGGTATCGGACTGAGCAGTCTGGCGGGCAGAAAGGCGGCCGACTGATGAATGAAATATCGTTGACCCAATGCATCTTGGCGGCGGTTTGTCTTGACAAGGATAAAGTGAGTGGCGCTTGCCCGGTTTTTATTGCCGCCAGTCAGGAAGAGCAGCTAAAAACTTGTTTGCTGCTGGCCCGGATACTGGGCGGTATCGTTCATGATTTGGAAAACGGAGTATTTATCATCGTAAAACATTAACATTAAATATATTTTTAAGGACAAAGATAACCTATGAAAATTATTTATCATTGTTTTGGCGGATCACATTCTTCCGTGACTGCGGCTGCACTGCATTTAGGTCTGCTTTCCAAAGACCGGCTTCCCGATGGACAAGAACTTATGGCACTGCCTTACTATGACAAAACCAATAATGATGATTTTGGCTCAATCCATTTTATGGGTCGTGATGAGCAAGGCAATGAAATTTATGTTCTGGGCAAAAAAAGTCTGGGCAACCGCTTCAGTCATTTGTTGATGGGGGTGGCTGAAATGCTGGGCAAGGAAGACCAAATCCTGGTGGTAAATGTCATGGATCGGGTGAATATAAGTATGAAATTAGGGGGATTTACATCCCGCCGGATCAGTATGCCTTTTCTGGGCCGTCCGGTTGTGATCCGGGGGACGCAGCAGGCATTTGCAGCCATGATAAATTTGGTTGAAGTAATTAAAATTAGAATCCTTAATAAAACAGAGGTGAAATGATGAATGTTATATTTCTTGGATCCACCGGGGTTCATCAATCACTGCTGGCAGCAAATGCTTATATTGACCCGCAATCAGATCCAAGTTGTCAAGCGCTTCTTTATTTTAATGACTATCAGCAGGAGGCAGGCGGCCATCCGATATATATAGGAAGAGACCATGACGGCAGGCGAATTCATTCCCTGGGAGTGGGTTCGGATGTGAAAATGGTTGGCAAAACCATTAATCAACTGCGCATTATTTTGGATAGTTCAGCAGAAGAACTGCAATTGATTCCTATCATAATCAAATCCCAGCGCTTGATCAGCTGGCTGCACCAACTGGCTCGACTGCGTTGGCTGAAACCTTTTTCATCATATTTAATTGCAGGGATCTTGAAGCGGGAATACGATAATATCAAACGGCAAATTCCCGGTTTATGGATCGATGATAATTCTACATAAAACAATCTGACCGAATGTTTCATCTGGTACTTGTTTCCTGTCTTGCTATCATTCGCTTTTTCATCCATAATGAAAATTGAATTTGTCTTGTTCAGGAAGGAAAATTGATGTGACAGTTGAAATTCAAAAGGTCAGAGACGACAGTATCGGCACCGAAATGGAAATAGAAGCCGGGGATATACTTTTGTCCATTAACGATCATCCGATCAACGATATACTCGATTATCAGTTTTATACCCAGGATGAAAACCTGTTGCTGGAAATTCGCAAGCCCAACCAGGAAATATGGCAATTGGATATAGAAAAAGATTTTGATGAAGATCTTGGACTGGAATTCGATGACATCGTTTTTGATAAAATGAGTGCCTGCACCAATCGCTGCATTTTCTGTTTTGTTGACCAGCTTCCGCGCAAAATGCGCCGAACACTTTACGTGAAAGATGATGATTATCGTTATTCTTTTCTGTATGGCAATTTTATTACGTTGACCAATCTAAGCGAAGCAGACTGGCAAAAAATTGAAACCATGCATATAAGTCCGCTCTATGTATCCGTCCATTGCATTCAGGGCGAACTGCGGGCCAGGATGCTGGCCAACCAGCGGGCTGCCAATATCAAAGCAGATCTGCAGCGACTGCGGGATGCCAATATTGAAATACATACCCAGATCGTTCTTTGTCCGGGAATGAACGATGGTGCAATTTTACAGGAAACGATTGAGGAACTTTCCCGTTTGTATCCATCCGTGCAATCAATCGGTATCGTGCCGGTGGGTCTGACCGGGCATCGTGATAAACTGCCAGATCTCAAACCGGTGGATGCAGAACAAGCCCGGGAACTTGTAAGACTGGTCGAACAATACCAGCAGCGTTTTCGCGCTGAGTGGGAATTGGGATTCGTTTACCTGGCGGATGAATTTTACCTGCGGGCCGGGGTGCAACTGCCCGGATCAGATTATTACGACGACTATTGCCAGTTGGAAAACGGCATCGGTCTGGCGCGTCTGCTACTGGATGAATTTGCCGAACTGGAAGGACTGCTGCCTGAACAAATTGAACCGCGGGAAGTATATGTAGTAACAGGCTTGTCGGCGGTGTCAGTGTTAAACCAGGTCATCAGTCGTTTGCAGAAGATAAAAAATCTACAGGTGGAACTTATCCCAGTGGAAAACCATTATTTTGGCGGAGGCGTTAGTGTTACCGGTCTTCTGACCGGCAGTGACATTGTCAGGACGATAGGCCAAACCTACCGGGGAAAGACGGTCCTGCTGCCGGAGGTCTTGCTGCGGGATGGCGGACAGATTCTCTTGGACGATATGACGGTCGATGATATTATGAAAGCAAGCGGCGCCGAAATCATTACCGTGGATGGCAGTGCCCGCGATTTGACCGAGAAAATACTGGAGCAAAAACTTGCAGAACCAATGGAGGAAAGAAAATGTCAAAACCCATAGTGGCAATTGTAGGCAGACCAAACGTGGGCAAGT
>JAGFXV010000299.1 GCA_017861475.1 Bacillota bacterium
TATCAGTATCACATACAGCCGGACAATTTACAAGCATCAGGATTTGTTATTTGTTTGCAGAGATTGAATGGTGCTTTAGTATAATTAGTAATCCGTTAATGATGATATAATTATTCAGGAACATGACACAGGAGGAGCAGAAATGAGCGAACCTAAAGTGGTAAGAATCCCATTGCGTGCTGCCAACAGTTATTTGCTGATCGATCAAAAAACCATTATTGTTGATACCGGTGATCCCGGCTTCAGCCGTGGGATTTTGAAAGCTCTGCAGGTGAATGGTATTAAAAAATCCGATGTCAGCATGATATTTTTGACCCATGGGCACATCGACCATTTCGGCAGTGTATATGAGCTGAAAAGACAACTGGATGTACCGATTGCCATTCAAAGAATCGATCTTCCTTATTTACTGAACGGGACACAGGCACCTTTGTACCCGCTCACTGCAATGGCTGCCCTGATAAAATCCATTGGCAAGGATATGCAGGTTAAAAAGAGGTATGACATTGAAGCGGACATTGTTTTCGATGAGGAATTGGATTTAAAGGAATATGGCGTTAATGCAGTGGCCATTGCCACACCGGGGCATACTCTGGGTTCGGCTTCCGTAGTGCTTCCCGGAGCAGCTGAAGCCATTGTAGGTGATTTGTTGGTACGCAAGAACTTTCTCTTTGGAAAGGCCTGTACTCCGCCATATTTGCATGATGCGGAAAAACACGCCGAAAGTATGCGGAAATTGTCTGGCATGGGTATAAATAAATTTTATCTCGGGCATGGCAAACCCGTTGAGTTGAATTGGATGATTTAAGCCACACCTGGCAGTATCAGCCGGATGAATAGATGCAAGGTAATTATTAACCTACAAAATTAGCACTCTGACGATTACTGATATGATGATAATATTTGTCCATTTGATTGATCAGGCGAGGGATTTGGGCGTAGATCTTTCCTCTGACCGCCTGTTCGATTTGAGCGGCCATCTCAGATATCTGCATAAAACCATACATGCCGGCTGTACCTTTGATCGCATGACTTAAATCCTGAATGGCCTGCATATCATGTTGATCGATGGCTGCATGCAGATCTGTGAGCATTTCCGCCAGTATTTCAATGAACTCGGGCAAAAGCTGGCTGATTAACTCATCCGATGATTGCAGGCTGTTGCCTTTACACATATAATCAGTTTTTAAATGAGCTTTTATCTCCTCAACCAGTTCATTCACTGAAAACGGTTTAGGTAAATAGGACGAGCAACCGCAGGCCATACATTTTTCATAATCATAGCTCAAGGTATTGGCGGTAACGGCGATAACCGGGATATGATCATAACAACTGTTGGCTCGGATTTTGCGGGTGGTTTCAAAGCCGTCCAGAACCGGCATCTGCATATCCATCAATATGAGGTGGAAATCCTTCTTTTGCAGTATTTGCAGACATTCCAAACCATTATTGACCGCCTCGGCTTCAAAACCATAATTGGTCAGCATCTGTAATATTAGCTTTTGGTTTAAGTCATTGTCTTCCACCAGCAGAATATTAATCGGCAGGAATTGATTGTACAGGTATCCACAGTTTTGTTCGTTTAAACCGTCATATTTTTCTCTGCTATTTAGGTTTGCATATCCGATTTCCTGCTGATCACAGATGATATTAGTATTTAATCCGGATATACCTAGGATATCATCGATGATATTTAACATTTTTTCGCCGCAGTTTTTGATTGTATCCAAATGGACCATTTGCTCGGCATTAAGCGCACTATGCTCGAGGAGATCTGAAGATCCTAATATACCAATCATGGGAGTGCGCAATTCATGACCTATATTGTCAAGTAATCTGTTCTTTGACAAAGTGGAATTTGTTGTTGTACGTTCGCTTTCAAACAATTTGTTCAAACGTCGACATATGTTTTGATTATGAAAATAAATAATCAAAACCAAAAAAACAGCAACAATTGACGTAACAATCGGAAAAATAACCGGATCACTTGCAAAGGTTGCCGTGTTCAATTGCAGATGACCATAAAAGTAGTTAAGCCATGTCAGTATGACCATAATAATGACCAATTTTAAAGACCGGGCTACCGTATTTTTCATTTTTTCTTCAATCATATTTATAACCCTCCATAATCAAAGAAACATGAACGCTAACTTTAGTGTATGAATAGATTACAACATTTTCCATAAAAAATTTGTCTGCTTGTGTTTCTAAAAATGCGTTATTATTAGGTTTTACTGACGAATATTTGTAAAGAACTTCGCAAACAGGCCGATTACGGAAAAAAATACATGAAAATGATCATTATTTCCGTTTTCAAGCAGGTAAACATGAAAGATTATCATCGGTAATATGTATTATTTTTTGAAAGTTTCCGCCAGAAGCATGGAATTTCGTTTAAAATGTAGGAAGGACAGAACAGCCGGAAATTCATAATAAATACAAGGAGGAAAAAGATTTGTTGCTAGGAAAAATGTCAAAAAAAATAATTGTATTCGGGTTGTTTTTATACTTGGCAATCATTACGATCAATCCGGTCCAGGCCGCACAATCATCAGGTTCTGGAGATTTTAACATAAATATAAACAATGAAAAATTGGTAATCCCAGCAGAAGACCAACAACCAATTATAATTGATGGCCGTACCTATGTCCCGCTCAGGGTAATCAGTGAAAACATGGGTGCCAAGGTTGAATGGGTCAAGGACAGCCGGCAGGTAATCATCCTGTGGGAAAATCAGAGCATTGATATTTGGCCGGATTCCCAAGGAGAAGACGTGCAAATTATCATAGACGGCAAGGTTTTAGAGATTCCTGCCGAGCTGGGCAAAGCATACATAAGCCAACTTGGACGCACCATGATTCCGTTGCGGGCGGTGGGGGAAGCAATGAGCTGCGAAGTGGATTGGATCAACGAATCCAGAACTGTAAAAATTAATTTTACTCCGCCGGCGGCTAATAATGAAGAAGAAACGCCGGGAAATGATACCCAGGTAGAGAATCCGGTTCCAGCAGAGAATCAGGCCAATCTCCAATTGCTGAAAGAACTGGCCGGATATCGGACCAATTTAAAACTGCTGGATGGCAAGGTTATCAATTCAGAAGATCTATCAACCGGTCAGCCCGCCAATTTTAGTACAGAGCAATTGGATGTTTTCAAAACCTATTTGTCGCAGCTAAGCAAATATCAAGCAACGATTACACTTCCAGATGGTTTACAAACCAATGCTGCAGATATTTGGATATTGGGCGAATCATATTTGACGGCGGAGCAGTTGGAAAAATGGATTGAGGATGAGACCCCGCGCCTGATTGCCAAAGCCAATGCCAACGGATTGGAGTTCAAACCGATTCCGGATCTGGCCAAACTATATATAGATATAGGAAAAGAATATGGAATAAGAGGAGATATAGCATTTTGTCAGGCGGCCAAGGAAACCGGTTACTGGCAATTTACCGGTTCGGTAAAGCCGGAACAGAACAATTATTGCGGATTATGGGCAACCGGCAGTCCGTTAACCGGACAGGAATCATTGAATGGAG
>JAGFXV010000033.1 GCA_017861475.1 Bacillota bacterium
AACCGTCAGCCGCTTAACCCGGAATGATTCTTTTCCCTTTACCATATACGCATGTCATGCATCTGATGAAAAAGTTCCCGAAAAAGACGTAGCTTTGTCTGGAGCGAATTTAAAAATGAAAGAAGTCACCATCCAGGAAAATGGTGGTGATAACATATGGGTCAGTTTAGGAATTGATTACTATCAGCCCGATGTACTGCCTGAAAATTGGAACCCGGAAGAATTTGATTCTGCCATTGAATTTTGGGAGATCGATCCTGATTATGACGAAAAACTTTTCAATTCCCGCTATCAGATATTTAGTCCCCATCATCAAAAAACCAGCATGCTTCCATTAAATATTTTGTTGTCCCTGCCTCACCGCAAGACCTATAAAATTGCTGTAAAAGTACACGATAGCTTCGCCGGACAGCAAATGCAAGTCTTACATTTCAGCCTTCCTGACTCTGCACAGAAATAATCCCGCACAATAATCTCTTGCATTGAGTAAATATTTGTGTTATCAATTGCTTTAGAACTTATTTCCAATTTCGTTTTGAAATTGAGGTGAGATTTATGGAAACAAATGAGTTAGCCAGCCTCTTTTGTTTACATAGCCTGGAGCGGATCGGTAACCGTACCTTGTGGAAAATAAAAAGCAGCTTTGGAAGCTTTCAGAATTGTCTTGATGCCTCAAGACAGGATCTGCAGGCCTCTTTTTTAAGTGAAGATATAGTCAACCGGATTATGATCGCCCGGCAGAATACCGACAAGCAGCAGATGCTGCAGGAATACCTAGGCAGCGGGTCGCGTCTCAGTTGTATTGAAGATGACGATTATCCTTCCTGGCTGGGAAAAACCCATGATCCGCCCTATATATTGTATTACCGGGGTGATCTGGACAGTTTGAACGAATTGTGCATCGCCATCGTTGGTTCCCGTCGCGCAAGTACTTACGGAAAAACCCAATCCAGACGCTTTGGCCGGGAACTGGCTGGGAAAGGAATTACCGTAGTAAGCGGCATGGCCCGCGGAATTGATACCGAAGCCCATTTAGGAGCCCTCGAAGCCGGCGGAAAAACCGCCGCTGTTCTGGGCAGCGGCCTGGATGTAATCTATCCTCCGGAAAACAAACAGCTGTTTAATGAAATCAGTGAACACGGAGTAGTTCTAACCGAGCTTCCTCCCCATACCCATCCCGAACCAGGCAATTTTCCCATGAGGAACCGAGTCATTGCCGGGTTGAGCAGAGGAGTGCTGGTAGTGGAAGCCCAACAGCGCAGCGGCGCCTTGATAACCGTAGATTTTGCCCTTGAACAGGGCCGTGACGTATTTGCCATCCCCGGGCAAATAAATAATAAAAACAGTGAAGGCACCAACAACCTGATCAAGCAAGGCGCTTGCATGGTAACCGAGATCAATGATATATTAACCGAATACGGACTGGTTAACGATGAAGATAATATATTACAGGGAGAGTTATTCAATGTAAGTTCTGAAGAAAAGCTGATTTTCGATCTGCTCAGCACTGATTCAGAACATTTTGATGATCTGGTATACAAAAGCAAACTGACCATCGGCGAACTCAGCACCTGCTTGCTGCAGATGGAATTAAAAGGCATAATAAAAGCCCTCCCCGGCAATTACTATGTAAAGACATAAATCCGATGGCAAAGCCTGATGGCAGAGCCACACTGGTGAAGCCAACAGACCCAATACTATAATGAGGTGATATTTTGGCAGATACGACACTGGTAATCGTTGAATCGGCCGCCAAGGCCAAAACCATCAGCAAATTCCTGGGTAAAAACTATAAAGTAAAAGCCTCTGTAGGCCACATCCGTGACTTACCCAAAAGCAAACTGGGAATAGATGTCGACAAGGATTTCGATCCTCAATATATAACCATACGCGGCAAAGGAGAACTTCTCAAAGAAATCAAAACCGAGGCCGCCAAAGCAGGCCATGTCCTGCTCGCCACCGACCCGGACCGCGAAGGTGAAGCAATCGCCTGGCATCTGCAGACTGCCATGAAACTGGCCCCCGGTTCAAAATGCCGCATCGAATTTAATGAAATAACCAAAGATGCAATCAAAAATGCGGTCAAACGTCCGAGGCCTATTGACATCAACCGGGTCGATGCCCAGCAGACCCGGCGTATCCTTGATCGCTTGGTTGGCTACAATTTAAGTCCACTGCTCTGGAGCAAAGTTCGCAAAGGATTGTCGGCCGGACGGGTACAGTCAGTTGCCGTCAAATTGATCTGCGACCGCGAAAAAGAAATAGCCGCTTTCGTACCCGAAGAGTATTGGAGCATTGAGACTATCCTAAGTAGCGGAAAAAAAGATTCTTTTACTGCTAAACTAAACAGTTACAAAAACAAAAAAATTGAAATCAGTTCTGCAGATCAAAAAGACAAAATTCTGGCCGCTTTGAAAAAAGCAAAGATAACAGTTGCCAATATCGATACCAAGGAAAAACGCAAACGCCCCAATCCCCCGTTTATTACCAGTACCTTGCAGCAGGAAGCTTCCAAACGTTTGAATTTCTTTTCCAGCCGCACCATGCGCGTTGCACAGGAGTTGTATGAAGGTCTGGCATTGGGAAAAGAAGGCACAGTCGGATTAATTACATATCTCAGAACCGATTCCACTCGTATCGGGGCCGGGGCGCAACAGGAAGCACTGAGCTATATAGCCGAGTATTACGGTCAGGAGTATGTACCCGAGACGCCCAATATTTATAAAAGCAGAAAATCTGCTCAAGATGCGCATGAAGCCATCCGCCCAACCTCGATGTACAGAAGTCCTGAGGCCATCAAAGCATATCTGAGCAGAGATCAGTACCGGTTGTACAAGCTGATCTGGGAACGTTTTGCGGCCAGTCAGATGAGTCCTGCTGTTTACGATACGATTACGGTTGAAATCGAAGCAGGGGACTATGGGATGCGCGCCTACTCATCGCAGTTAAAATTCTCCGGATATAAAAAAGTTTACAATGACTTTGAAGAAGAAGAACTTAAAAATCCGATTCCCAAACTAAACGAAAAGCAGAATCTGCAGTTAAAGGAAATTCTGCCGGAACAGCATTTTACCCAACCACCACCCCGTTATACGGAAGCCAGTCTGGTAAAATTGCTGGAAGAAAAAAATATTGGCCGGCCCAGTACCTATGCGCCGATTATCGAAACGATATTGAAACGGCGTTATACGCTGCGCGAAAATAAACAGTTCGTACCGACCGAACTGGGATTCATCGTAGTTGATTTGTTAAACGAGCATTTCGGTGATATTCTCGACATTGAATTTACTGCCAAGCTGGAGGAGAATCTTGACGCCATTGAGGAAGGCGAAACCAGTTGGAAGAAAGTGATCAGAGAGTTTTATGAACCTTTCAAGCAAGATCTTGATAAAGCCCAGGATTTGATCGAAAAAGTGGAAATCAAGGACGAAGAAGCCGGACGGGATTGTCCCCAGTGCGGGCGTCCTTTGTTAATAAAATACGGCCGTTATGGCAAATTCATAGCCTGTTCCGGATTTCCCGAGTGCCACTATACAGAATCCATTAACGAAGAAATAGGCGTTGATTGTCCTTTATGCGGCAACCCGATTGTTGCCCTCAAGTCCAAAAAAGGCAGGAAGTATTTTGGCTGCAAAGCCTATCCCGATTGCAGTTTCCGGTCTTGGAACAAACCCACCGGAGAAAAATGTCCCCGCTGCGGTGATGCCATGGTGGAAAAGGTCAGCCGGGGTCAAGAACCCCAGATCGTATGTCAGAACCCGCAATGCAAGTAAAAGATGCATCTAAGCAGCAGGAGGCAGCATTTTGAATGAAACAGTAAATGTAATTGGCGGAGGGCTGGCAGGTTCGGAGGCTGCCTGGCAGCTGGCAGAGCGGGGCATACCCGTAAGACTCTGGGAAATGAGACCGCAGGTGAAGACTGCGGTTCACCATACAGAGCATTTGGCCGAACTGGTTTGCAGCAATTCTCTCAAATCAAATCTGACCGATACCGCCCAGGGTTTGCTTAAAAGTGAAATGGACCAAATGGGATCATTGCTGCTTGCGTGTGCCCGGGCTACCCAGGTTCCTGCCGGTTCAGCCCTGGCCGTGGACCGGGAGCGTTTTAGCGCGCTGGTCACCCATCATTTGAAAAATCACCCCCGGGTAGAGATCATAAGAGAAGAAATGCCCGAAATTCCTGGTGAAGGCATAAATATTATTGCCACCGGGCCCCTTACTTCAGAGCGGCTCTTTCAGGAAATCGCTGCCCAGAGCGGTGATGACAATCTGTTTTTTTATGATGCCATAGCTCCCAGTGTGACTTTAAGCAGTCTTAATCAAGATCGGGTTTTTAAAGCATCCCGTTATGGAAAGGGTGATGACGATTATTACAATTGTCCGCTCAGCCGGGAAGAGTATGAGAAGTTTTGGCAGGAGCTGACAGACGCCGATATTTTCGAAGGACACAGCATCGATCAAAAGATGTTTTTTTCCGGTTGTATGCCGGTAGAGTTGATTGCTCGCCGGGGATTGGATACCTTGCGCTTTGGCCCCATGCGCCCCGTAGGGCTGATTGACCCGCGCAGCGACAAACGTGCCTGGGCGGTCGTTCAACTACGCCAGGAAAATCAGGAAGGTACAGTTTACGGATTGGTCGGCTTCCAGACCAGGCTGCGCTGGACGGAACAGGATCGCATTTTCCGAATGATCCCTGGACTGGAAGAGGCAGAATTCGTAAGGTACGGAGTCATGCACCGCAATACCTATATCAACAGTCCCCGTTTACTGTTACCTACGCTTCAAACCAAAAATAACCCGCATCTATTTTTCGCCGGGCAGATCACCGGAGTGGAAGGATATATGGAGTCAGCTGCGACCGGAATCGTAGCTGGGTTAAATGCCACCCGCCTTGTTTTTGATCAGGAACCTTTAGTTTTCAGTCCAATGACAATGATCGGTGCACTCATCAATTTTATAACTTCCAGCCCTGCCGATAATTTTCAGCCCATGAACGCAAATTTCGGAATCCTGCCTGCCTTGGAGGAGAAAATCAAAGATAAAAAAACCAGGTATCAAAAATACGTCGACAGGTCCCAAATGGAAATGTGCAAAATTTCAGAATTGTTTCTGGAACATGTTGTCAAAGAATTCTAAGTATGCTAGCATTTCATTAGTAAAACTAATTGGGGGAACACTCCATGCTTGTTAAATACGAAGAAGATTTTTTGGCTCATTTGCGTGTGGAGAGAAGCGCCTCAAACTTAACTTTACTCAGCTATCGAACTGATTTGGGTCAGTTTTTTGACTTTTTGTCACGGGAGTATCAGAAGCCGTCTGAAGAACTGTCGACTGAAATGATTAATCATAAAACGGTACGAAAATATCTGGCTGAAATGCAGTCCTCAGGGTTAAGCCGAGCGACAATGGCAAGAAAATTAGCTTCACTGCGTTCCTTTGTGAAATTTATGTGCCGCGAAGACATTCTGCCTGGCAATCCGATAGCCAATGTTTCCACGCCTAAACAGGACAGGAGACTGCCGCGTTTCCTGTATCCAACCGAAATCGATATGCTTCTGAATGCCCCCAATTCATCTCGCGTCCTGGGACGACGCGACAAAGCCATATTGGAAACCATGTATGCTTCCGGTGTGCGCGTAAGCGAGCTGGTTGCTATTAACATGGGCGATATTAATTGGGGCGAGGAAACTATTTTGATCAGGGGCAAAGGCAATAAGGAACGACTGGCTCCCTTGGGCAGACAAGCCAAAACGGCTTTGCAAGATTATATGGAAAACAGCCGCAATCATTTATTACAGGCTGGCAAAGCAACCAATGATGCCGTATTTCTGAACAGATTTGGCGGACGTTTAAGCGGAAGAAGTATAAGGAATATTATAGATAAATACGTTGAAGAGGTTGCCATAACCCAGAAGGTCAGCCCCCATACTTTGCGGCATTCATTTGCAACCCATCTGCTCAACGGGGGAGCTGATCTGAGATCAGTACAGGAATTGCTGGGACATGTAAAACTGTCCACGACCCAGATCTATACTCATCTGACCAGAGAAAACATCAAGACGATCTATGACAACAGTCATCCCAGGAGGTGAAACGATGTTTGAAGCAACCACGATTATTGCTGTTAAAAAAGGTCAACAGATGGCGATTGCCGGAGACGGTCAGGTAACCATGGGGCAAAATACCATCATGAAGAATAATGCAGTTAAAATCAGACGGCTGTACGAAGGCAAAATATTGGCCGGTTTTGCCGGTTCAGTAGCCGATGCCTTTACGCTTTTCGCTCGCTTTGAAGAAAAACTAAGGGAAACAGGCGGAAATCTGACCCGGGCAGTCATAGAACTGGCCAAGGATTGGCGCAGTGACCGGGTTTTAAGAAAACTTGAAGCCCTTTTGATCGTTGCCGACATTAACACCATGTTCATTATTTCCGGCAATGGTGAGGTTATAGAACCGGAAGAAGGTATTGCGGCCATAGGGTCAGGAGGCAATTATGCGCTGGCGGCAGCTCGAGCTTTGTCCCGGTTTACTGATTTAAAAGCACAGGAGATAGCCCGCGAATCATTGCTTATTGCCTCAGAGATCTGTATATTTACGAACAGTCATATAACTGTGGAAGTGCTGGAATAAATCATAACCGGATCGGGCTGGTTTCACACTTTCATTTAAAAGTTAAACAGTTCAGGTACATTGAACCTGGTATCAGAAAAGGAGAAAAGGATTGAAACAATTAACCCCCAAAGAAATTGTTGAAGAGTTGGATAAACATATCATTGGCCAGAAAGAGGCCAAGAAAGCAGTTGCCATAGCTTTGCGCAACCGGTACCGGCGTAAGCAGCTGCCGGAAGAATTAAGTGAGGAGATCTACCCTAAAAATATTATTATGATAGGACCGACCGGGGTTGGAAAAACTGAGATTGCCAGACGATTGGCCAAGCTGGTCAAGGCACCTTTTATAAAGGTGGAAGCCAGCAAATTTACAGAGGTTGGCTATGTAGGCCGCGATGTCGATTCGATGATTCGCGACCTTTTGGAAACTGCAATCAGGATGGTCAAATCAGAAAAAATGGAGGAGGTGGAAGATAAAGGCCGCGTACTTGCTAATGAGAGGATTGTAGACTACATTCTGCCGATGCCGAGGAAGAAGAACAGGAGTTTTAAAAATCCTCTGGAAATGCTGCTGGGACAGAATCAGGAAAGCAACTACCATGATGATGAATTCGACCAGCACAGCAAGGAAATTGAGCAAAAACGGGCAATTATCAGCCAGAAGCTGGCGCGTATGGAATTGGAGCAGGAAATTATAGAGATTGAGGTTGAAGAGAAAACCCCGTCCTTCATGGAAATCTTTTCCGGCTCCGGGGTCGAGGAAATGGGCATCAACATGCAGGAAGCCCTGGGCGGACTGATGCCAAAAAAGACCAAAAAGCGCAAAGTGACGGTGGAAGAGGCCAGAAAAATGTTAACCTTTGAAGAGGCACAGCGGTTGATCGATATGGACGGAGTCAGTCGCGAGGCTATTAGACGTGTGGAAGAAGACGGCATCGTATTTTTAGATGAAATAGACAAGATTGCCAGTCAGGAGAATAACCATGGTCCGGATGTATCAAGGGGCGGGGTGCAACGTGATATTTTGCCGATTGTAGAAGGAGCCACTGTTGTGACCAAACACGGACCGGTAAAAACGGATCATATTTTATTTATTGCGGCAGGTGCATTTCATGTTTGCAAGCCATCCGACCTTATACCAGAATTACAGGGAAGGTTTCCGATCAGGGTTGAATTGGAAAGCTTGCAAAAAGATGATTTACAAAGGATTCTGACCGAGCCGGACAATTCTTTGCTGAAACAATATAAAGCCCTGCTGTCTACAGAAGGACTGGAACTGGGATTTGCTGCCGAAGCGGTTGAATACATCGCGCAGACCGCTTATGAAGTGAATGCCAGAACGGAAAACATTGGGGCACGCAGATTACACACTATAATGGAGAAAGTATTGGAAGACCTGCTCTTTGAATCTGCATACATGCAGGGACAAAAGGTCACCATCGATCAAGAATATGTACAACAGCGGCTCAAAAAAATTGTGGAAAGTGATGATCTGAGCAGATATATCCTTTAGGAGGTTGTTTAATTGAAAAGTATTTTAGAAAAGTCCCGGGCTATCAATCGTATCTTAAAGAAAATTTCATCGAGTGCAGTAGATTTTCATGAAATGGCCGAGGTCCTGGCAGAGAATATGGAATGCAGTGCCATCGTTGTTGACCGCAAAGGCAACATTATGGGCTATTCATTGCTCGGCGAAGATCATTGTCTTGAACTCGAAAAACTCATTAAGGATCATAAACCGTTTCCGCCCAGTGTCAATCAGGAAATACTCAATATTTCTGAAACCAGAAGCAATATCACTTTTACCGATGCGCGTACCTGTATCTTCAATGTTGAAAACACTGAGTGTTCATGCTCCAGGCGTCTTTGGACAATTTGTCCCAACTTTGGCGGCGCAAGCCGGATTGGAACATTGATACTGACCAGAAGCAACGGTCAGGTCTTTACCGATGAAGACATAGTCCTGGCCGAATATGGTACCATTGTCGTAGCCAATGAAATAATGCGGATGCGTACCGAACGGATGGAAGAAGATGCTCGTAAAAAAGCTGCCGTTCAGATTGCACTGGCTACGCTTTCCTATTCAGAACGTGAAGCAATCGATAATATAATGGCTGAGCTGGATGGTACAGAAGGATTGCTCGTTGCCAGCCGCATTGCTGACAAAGTTGGCATCACCCGTTCAGTGATCGTCAGTGCTCTGCGCAAATTTGAAAGTGCCGGAGTGATAGAAGCCAGATCCCTCGGCATGAAAGGTACCCATATAAAGGTGCTGAACGATTACGTATTTGATGAATTAAAAAAATAATTATGCTTGCTGGAAATAGTATTTAAGAATAGACTAATCTTCAGGGTTAGTCTATTTTTTTCTGGGTATTTATGTGAGATAAAGTCAGCAGCAGGAAATGATTACATATGATAGAATTATATTCAGATGCAGAAAATATTCAAATCCATAATAGTATTTGGTTATTACTGTTTAAATAATCATCAAGCTGGAAAATAGGAGGTTCAAAATGGGCAAAAGGGTATTGATTGTTGATGATGCAGATTTTATGAGGATGATGATCAAGGACATCCTGATAAAAAATGGGTATGAGATTGCCGGTGAGGCTACCGATGGCAACAGTGCCTTGCAAAAATATAAGGAAATTAATCCGGATCTGGTTACAATGGATATCACCATGCCGGAAATGGATGGTGTAGACACTGTAAAAGCAATTATAGATTATGATCCGGATGCCAAAATCATAATGGTGAGCGCCATTGGCCAGCAAGCGATTGTAATAGATGCGATTCAGGCAGGCGCGAAAGACTTTATCGTAAAACCCTTCTTGCCGGAAAGAGT
>JAGFXV010000300.1 GCA_017861475.1 Bacillota bacterium
AATATTCGGACTATCCCGCCCAGGTTTCAGCCTACGACTTAGCTTTAGCCTGGGGTGATTTGAATAAGGCAGAAATTGATGAACTTATCAGATATTCTCAAAGTGGGCGGTGGTATTACTATCGATACGCGCCCAATAATCTGGTAAGTAAAGACTATATAGCCACCCACTCTGCCAATGTGCATTTAATTCATAGAGACCAGGCGGTTCTAAATGAGATAAAAAGAATAGGAAAAAATGATCATGTGAGGCTGGAAGGCTATTTGGTCAACGTCAATTTTAAGAATAATCCCTGGAGGACCAGTTTATCCAGGGCCGATACGGGCAATGGAGCCTGTGAAATAATCTATGTAACGAATGTAAACATTATAGATTAGCAGACGGTATTATATTGACATGCATAGAACATCTATGTATCATGAAGACATACCTAGATGTATTAGGTGTACTGGGGGGATTTAATGAATGTATCCAAAGACCTGATTGCCGCCTCGGCGACTCCCCTGATTTTGGCCATTCTTAAGGAAAATGACAGCTATGGTTATGCTATCATCAAACGCGTAAAAGAGATGTCGGAAAATGAACTGATTTGGACCGAAGGAATGTTGTATCCGGTGTTGCATCGTCTGGAAGAACAACTTTTAATTGAATCCTACTGGAATAAATCGGATGCTGGCCGGCAGCGTAAATACTACCGGATAAACGAGCGCGGATTGGCTGAGCTGGAGCTGCAAAAAAAACAATGGGAAGTAGTCCATTCTGCTCTGGCCAGGACTTGGAGCGAAGAAAGTCAATTGTAAGGAGGTTTGGCATGTTCGACTTGGAAATCCAGATTCATTCGTGGAGTGATCATTTGAGGGCTCATGGTAATTTTACCGAAGCAGATATCCATGAATTGGAAAGTCATTTACGGGATGAAATTGAGGACTTAGTTGCCGCAGGGCTTACTCCAGATGAGTCATTTTTGATTAGTGTAAAACGTTTAGGTAATTTAGATGCGGTCTCCCACGAGTTTGCCAAGGTTAATACGGAGAGCCTGTGGAGACATTTATTGGTGGAGCCGACCGACAGTGTGGCCAAGAAAGGAAATCGGCGCGATATTGCCCTAGTGGTTGTTTTCGCCTTGCTGGCCGGGACCCTGTTTAAAATTCCTGAAATTTTTTTTGGCTTGGGATTAAATGATCAGAATGCTGAAAGCTTTTATTTTAAAAACTTGAGCTTATTTATTCTGCCGTTTATTGCGGCTTTTTTCTTAATTAAGCGCAAATCTGACTGGAGAACATGGTTAACCATCCTGGGGATTTTTGCCTTGTCAGCCCTGATAATCAATATCTATCCATCATTTTCTCCCCATAATACTCAAATCCTAAGCGGCCTGCATCTGCCCTTGTTTCTGTGGCTGATTGTCGGCGTGGCCTACATAGGCAGGGATTGGCTGGACAGTAAGGGCAGAATGAATTTTATTCGCTTTACCGGCGAAGCAGCGATCTACGGCGTACTGGTACTTGCGGGAGTAATAGTATTGGGCTTATTCACCCAGGTTATATTTGCCGCCATTGAAATTGATGTCAGTCGATTCCTGGAGGACTATCTAATTGTATACGGAGGCAGCGCAGCCGCGCTTATTACTGTTTATTTAGTAGAAGCCAAGAAAAGTGTGGTCGAAAACTTTGCCCCGGTTCTGGCCAAAATATTCAGCCCGTTGTTCCTGGCCGTTATGGCTGCTTTCCTTACGGTTATGCTTATTACTGGCAAAAGTCCGTTTATGGAGAGGGATTTCCTGATCGGGTTCGACCTAATGCTGGCCTTGGTACTAGGACTGGTATTGTACGTGATTTCCTCCCGTAACGATCATCAACCAGCCAACTGGTTTGACTATTTAAACCTGGCTTTAATCATGACGGCCCTGGTAATTGACGGAGTGGCTCTGTCAGCTATCCTTTTCCGCCTGTCAACCTTCGGTATTACCCCGAATAAACTGGCCGCCCTAGGTGAGAATCTGGTTTTATTAGGTAACCTTGGCGGGCTTGCCTGGATGTATTTAGGGTATTTTAAGGGTAAATATGATTTCATTAAGCTGGAAAAATGGCAGACTAGTTATCTATCTGTATATTTCGTCTGGACAGCGATAGTAGCCTTCATATTTCCGATCATGTTTGGATTTTATTAAATCGGAAACCATTCCCGTTGGTGCATTGTTTTTTCCACAAAGGCCCTCCTGCCTGCAGGTTGATTGGCTTGATAGGTTGGATGATGAGAGGAGAAATTAAATTATGGAGGGAAACCAGCTTGAGCCTGGCTCAATTGACGCATATATCGCGGATTTTCCTATTGCGATTCAGGAAATTCTTATCAAGTTAAGAATGGTTATAAAAGAGGCTGCGCCAGGGGCCGAAGAAGCCATAAAATACCGGATGCCAACCTTTATATTTTATGGTAATCTGGTTCACTTCGCTGCTTATAAACATCACATCGGATTTTATCCCACTCCCAGTGGAATCGAAGCATTTGAAAAGGAACTATCTGATTACAAGAGATCGAAGGGAGCAATTCAGTTTCCAATAGAAAAGCCGCTGCCCTTTGATTTAATAAGCAAGATTGTTAGATTTAGAGTGGCAGAGAACATGAAACAAGCTCAAGCACCATCGAAAAAGACGAAGTATTAACGTTGAATACGCCGCCTAGTTGCTAAGATGTGAGGCGCCAAGCCCCTAGTTGGGTTGTATAATTCTGTATCCATAAGAGGGAGTTGCTTATGCAGATTTCAAAAATCCATATTGAAAACTATCGCAGTATTAAGGTGCTTGATTTGTATCCCCGCAATTACTGCGCCCTGATTGGCGAAAACAATGCCGGGAAAAGCAATATTCTCAAGGCGATCAATTTAGTATTGGGGGAGATGTGGCCTACTGACCGGACGTTCACCCCAGAGGATTTCCACGGCCATAAAACAGAACAGGATATTGTTATTCAGGTCTATTTTGATACGCCCGTGGAAACCTGGAAGAATATGAGCCTCAAGGTTTATGGCTTCGAATTGCGCGGGCGAGCTTATAAACGTGCGCATAAAGGAATGCCCAAAGGCACACTGACCGTTGATTATACCTGTATCAACGCTAAAGGTGAAACGGTTAGATATCCTGCTGAACCGCTACAGGAAGGCAAGCAGATCAAATCCTGGTATGATTTAAAGGTTTCCAAAGAACTTAAAGATAATATTCCTTTTATTTATGTGGATATATTGCGGGATTATCACCGCCATGATCCCAGTAATAGATGGTCGGTGCTCAGAAAACTGCTTAACTATGTCAACACGGGAATAGCCAATGACAAAGCTACCGTAAAAGTTCTCACAGCCGATGGAGAATTAAAAATGACTCGCAAACAGGCTTTTGAGTATAGACTGGGTGAAGCATACGGATATCTCAAAACCCCGGATTTCATGGCCATAGAAGACAAAATTCGCAGCAATACCCTGGACCAGATGGGCATTAACCCGGGGCAAGGCGAGGTATCGATACGTTTTGCAGCCTA
>JAGFXV010000301.1 GCA_017861475.1 Bacillota bacterium
ATCTGCAGGATATGAATGAAGCACCGCAAATTATTATCGATGACAAAGAAATAGAAGGCGCCCAGGAAAAATCGGGTTTCTGGATCAAGGTAACCCAGAAGGCCAATTAGAAATCAGGCCTGGTCGTTTTATGCTGAAATTCCTTGAATGAAAAATGATGATATACAATGGGGGAACTTGAACACTTACTCAGGTTCCCCCGTATCTTTTCTGCTCCCTAATAAGTACTGAAACTATTTTCCTTATCGTAACCCATCTTCCTGGTTCTAATTCGTCTGCGAAAATAATAGCTGAACAAGTCGAAGAATCGAAGAATAATAGTCTTAAGACCGACAAAGGTTGTCAAAATATCCGCAGGAATATTGTTCCATTTTGGTAAATAATTAATAAGCAATTTTAATAATCGGGAGCGGGAGAAGATGGATTGTCAAATCATGACCAATGAAGAATCAATTCAAGGAGACAAAAGATACGAACCAACAAGAAATGACATTGCACAGCACAAAGAGGTTGAAGAAAAATTAAGGCATAGATTAAATATTGAGCACGCCCTGGCCAGAATCTCCAGTCTTCTGGTTCGTAAAGATGCAGCCGATATAAATCATATACTGGGAATCATTGGAGAAGCTATCCCTGTTAACGGGATTCAAGTTCTTATATTTCACAAGGACCTGCCTGATATTGATAGATCTTTTGAATGGTATGATTCCCAAAATATTTCAGCAGGGAGTTTTTCGAAAAATGGCGATCAAGAGTTATTCGCCTGGGGATTGAATCAATTGCATCACTACAATAACATTGTGATCTCAGACAGATCCAGCCTTCCGCCGGAAGCTGCTGCCGAAAAAACAAGTATGGAAAGAAGAGGAGCATATGCAGCTCTTTTCCTCCCTATAACTGGCATTGAAAAAGATCTTTTGGGATATATCGCTTTTTATGATACAAAACAATCTCGGCTATGGCCGGAAGAAGACATTCAGAGTCTGAACATGCTGGCTGAAATGTTGGCAGCCTATGGTGAACGGAAGAAAATGGAGAAAGCCTTGCGCACCAGCCAAGCTCAGTTTAAAACCTTGTGCGATACTGCTCCGGCCATGATTTTTGTTTATTCAGATCCCGGCAAGGATGCCTCGGTGCACTATTTAAACAATAGCTACAATACCATGGGATACATCCCGGCGGAGAATATAAATAGAAGCGCTTGGGATTTCGTCCACCCTGATTTCATAGATCTAACGAAAGCAAGAGCTTTGGCACGGTTAAGAGGGGAACCGGTTCCCAGCCGTTACGCATGCAAGTTCCTGATTGGAAATGGTGAAAGCCGCTGGGGCGATCTATCCATGAACACGATTGAATGGGAAGGCAAGCCGGCTCTGATGGGGGTAATATATGATATTGACGAACGCATGCAGATGGAGGAACAGCTGTGCCAAGCGCGCGATGAATTGGAAAAACGGGTTGACGAAAGAACGGTTGAACTGCTTTTGGTAAACCGAAAACTGGAAAAGGAAATCGTTGAACGCCAGTACGCCGAAGAAAGACTGCTTCTCAGTGAGGCCAGGTACCGGGCCATTGTTGAGGATCAAAGCGAATTCATCATGCAATTGCTGCCGGATTTTACCGTCACCTTCGTTAACGAAGCTGTTTGCCGATTTTTCAGAAAAACAGCCCGGGATTTGATTGGACATAGTGTTTTTCCTGCTGTCTTTAAAGCGGATCAGGCCAAAGTAACCGCCAGTTTTCAATCTTTGAACCAGGATTATATTGAAGACCTGATTTCCTTTCGCGTTGTAAAGCCCAACGGAGAAATATGCTGGCAGGAGTGGGGCGGACGAGTCATCGTGAAGGATCAGGAAGTAGTTGAAATTCAAGTCGTCGGGCGTGATGTCAGTAAACGAAAACAAGCTGAAGAAGCTTTAAAGCGCAGTGAAGCAAATTTTAAAAAGCTGGCTGAAACCGCACCGGCCATGATTTATGTCTACAGTGAAGGCCGACTGCTTTATGTCAATACCATGTTAGAGACATTAAGCGGCTTGTCTAAAGAACAACTTTTGCAATTGAATCCAATGGAACTGTTCCATCCCGATTGTCGGGAACAGGCCACAAAAAATACCCTCGCCCGGCTGCAAGGTGAAAAGATCCCTCCGTATGAAGTAAGCATGGTAAACAAGCAGGATGGACATCGAGTATGGGGCTATCTCTATGCAGACATTATTGAATTTGAAGGCAAGAATTCTATACTGGGTATTGTAGCCGATATTACCGAGCGCAAAATAACGGAGGCAGATCTGCTCCAGACCAGTAAATTAGAGTCAGTGGGGATACTGGCTGGAGGCATCGCCCACGATTTCAATAATATTCTTACCGTAATCAGCGGCAATGTCTCTCTGGCTAAAATAATAATGGAGGATACCAATGATTTAACTGAAGTCTTGACTGAAGTGGAGACAGCTGCATTCCAGGCCAGGGATCTTACCCAGCAATTACTTACCTTTTCCAAAGGAGGCGCTCCTATCAAGGAGACAGCTTCTATTCAGGAACTATTGCGCGAATCAGCCAATTTTGTTTTAAGGGGGTCCAATGTCAACTGCAGCTTTGCCATCGCTGATGATCTCTGGGCAGTAAATGTTGATAAGGGACAGATCAATCAGGTCATCAATAACCTCGTCATCAATGCTGACCAGGCTATGCCGGACGGTGGTACCATTCAATTATCAGCTGCCAACATCTATCCATATACTGATCTGCCGCCCTCTCTAAAGGAAGGGCATTATATTATGATAAGCGTAAAAGATACCGGTATCGGCATCGACAGTGACGATCTGAGTAAAATATTTGATCCATATTTTAGCACGAAACAAAGTGGCCACGGATTGGGTCTGGCCACCAGTTATTCAATTATTAAGAAGCATGATGGAGATATTACCGTTAGTTCCAAGCCGAGCCATGGAACGACCGTAAATATATTTCTGCCGGCTTTTCCTGAATTAACAGTCGAGGAAAATAATCTGCCCGAAGCGCCATTATACGGTCAGGGAAAGATATTGATCATGGATGATGACGCTGTAATCAGGGAAACCCTGGGTAGAATGTTAAATTGTCTGGGGTATACCACCGGCTTTGCCAGCGACGGCCTTAATGCCATCCAACTGTATGAAACTGCTCAACAAGAAAATGACCCCTATGATGCTGTGTTGATGGATTTAACCATAGCTGGAGGTATTGGCGGAAAGGAAGCTGTGAAAAAACTTC
Source organism: Bacillota bacterium (assembly GCA_017861475.1). GTDB lineage: Bacteria > Bacillota > Syntrophomonadia > Syntrophomonadales > Syntrophomonadaceae > Syntrophomonas_B. The sequence goes on from JAGFXV010000301.1 coordinate 3,253, forward strand.
TCGAGATCGACCCCGCAGCCAAAGTAATTGTTTCCAGTGGTTATTCCAATGATCCCGTTATGGCTGAATACAAAAAATACGGTTTTTGTGGTGTCCTGCCCAAGCCCTATGAAATTAAATCTGTTGGTCAAATGATGTATGATCTGCTGGTTAGAAAAACCTCGGCAAATTAGCCTGCAAAACTTTCTTTCCCAAATTTTTTTCTAATCACTATTGTCATTTTTCAAAAATGGGTTAAACTATCAATAGATATTTAGATAATGTTCTAAATA
>JAGFXV010000302.1 GCA_017861475.1 Bacillota bacterium
CGGTTGATTTTTCTGTGAACATCCCCTTGACGGGTGAATTGAAAAAGGATCTGGCCGTAGCGGGTACCAAGTCAGGCCGGGATATTGATAAATTCCTGGAATGCAAGCTGACAGCCAAGCCTGCCAGGTTGATTGAAAGTCCGATTATTACTGAATGCGATCTGGTTTATGAGTGCAAAATTGTTTACAAGCAGGAAATGCAGCCGGAAAAAATGGCCGCAGACTACAAGAACAAATGCTATGCCAATGGCGATTTTCATGTGATGTATTTCGGAGAAATCGTCGCTTGCTACAAGCCGGAATAAATAATTAAATGTAGTGTTAATAAAGATTCCGTATCAACTTGTGTTGGTACGGAATCATGGTTTTCTGTTCAATTTAAGGGTTTCCGGCAGTGACTTTATTGCTGGACTGGTTGACCGGTGTTGCTGCCGTCTGTCGGTGTTTCTGATTCAGGTGTCTCAGGTGGCAATTCTTCGATCCCGGTATTCTGATCACCGTTATCCGTTCCCACCTCTTCTGTGCTGTCAGTAGGAGAAGTAACATCTGTTCCCTCACCATCCGTTCCGGTACCGGGTTCAAGTTCTGTTATTTCGCCGGTCTTGTCCGTCGATCCGGCTTCCGGATCGATGGTCGTCAGCTCATTCTTTTCCTGCAGCACATCTGCAGTGGGTAATTCTTTGGATACATATTTCTCCGGCGCTTTATTTATCCAGGACGGAGGATCGCCGACAACATCAAAATTCTTGCCCTGCATCAGGGTGGCAATAATTATTTCAGCCTTCTCCCGGTCAGGTTCCCAGTAACTTGCTCCGCTGCCCGGATCGGTATAGGGATAGCCGGGCAAAGTTTGTGCGTTTATGGTCGATGTATCTAAACTCTTGGCCAGTTTGGCCAGATAGAGCATATCACTGGTGGGAATATTGGTCTTGACATTTTTGGAAATCTCGGGGATCAATTCCGGTAACGTAAGCACGGTTTTGGCTTTGAACATCTGCTTGGCCAAAGCCTTGATAAATTTCTGCTGCCGCTGGGTCCTGCCGATATCAGCCGTCGGGCCGCCTCTATAGCGAACGTACTGCAGGGCCTGGTCGCCGTTAAGATGCTGATAGCCTTTCTTCAGGTTTATGATGTAACTGACATCCCAATGGTACATATCAGATTCAACATCCATATCGACCCCGCCCAGTATATCGACTATTTTGCCAAAGCCTGCAAAATTGGTAACAACATAATAATTAACCGGGACATTAAGCAGATCGCTCACTACCTTGCAGGCAGCCTCCGGTCCCTTGGTGTAATTGACGCTGTTTATTTTTTCACTGCGTCCCAGCGCATCCTTAATATGCGTATCGCGGGGAACTGAAACCATTACCACTTTCTTGTTTTTCGGGTCAATGCTGGCCACGATCATGGTATCGCTGCGGGTGTTGTTCGCATTCTCGCGATCATCGATGCCCATAAATAATATATTTATGGGTTTGCCCTTGGCGCTTAATTCCAGCATCGAATCGGAAAATATTTTTTTAATCGATCCTCCGGCCAGCGAGCCGATTGCAAAAGTAAGCAGAAATACCGCCACTAGTACTACATACATTCTTTTTTTACTGTTAAGCCATGCCATATGTTTAAACCTCTCTTGTTACAATGCTGTGGGGAAGACATATTTATTCTACTCTCCTGTTCCCCTGCCGTCTATGAATTTTTTTGCTTCATTCCCGGCAAATAAAAGGCTATGATTATGAGTAGCATATAGTTACTGCGGGATTTAAAACTGGAGGAGGAATGAAATCATGGCAGGATCAGATGATATAAAACGCAAAGTGCTGGCGGACTGTAAAACAGTAGCAATCGTTGGCTTGTCCGACGATCCGCAGCGGGCTAGTCATCGTATCGGCAAATATTTAAAAGAAAACGGTTATAAGATCGTACCGGTCAATCCCAATCTCTCAGAAGTGCTGGGAGAGAAAGCCTATCCGGACCTGGCTTCCATCCCATTTGAAGTTGATCTGGTGGATGTTTTCCGCCGTCAGGAGGATATTGATGCGGTGGTCGAGGAAGCGTTAAAAATAAACCCCAAGGCGGTCTGGCTGCAGATGGGCCTGACCTGCCCCGGGGATAAAAGCCGGGTCAAAGATGCCGGTGCCGATCTGGTTGAGGATTGCTGTGTGATGGTTGAACATCGCCGTCTTATGAATTAGCGGTCATTATGTTGATCAAATAACAACTCCAACCGTTGCAGTAAAACTTCAATCCCCTGTCCGGTCAGCGCAGATATGACCAAGCCGCGTTTGCCGGGCAGGGTCTGATCGTCTGTCCGGTCAGCTTTGTTGAAAATGGTTAAAATCCGTTCTTCATCTGCTCCCAAATCCTTCAGCACATCTTCCACCACCGCTATTTTATCAAAGACATTGGGATCTGACATATCCACTACATGCAGCAGCAGATCTGCGTCCACCGCTTCTTCCAGGGTAGAGCGGAAGGCAGCCATTAAATGGTGAGGCAGGTTCTGAATAAAGCCGACCGTATCAGTCAACAGGATTTCCCGATGGGAAGGCAGATAAACTTTTCTGATGGTTGTATCCAGGGTCTGAAACAACCGGTCGTCAGCTTCCACCTGCAAGGTGCCGCTGCGATGCCCCGACTGGCAAATGGTATTAAACAAGGTTGATTTGCCGGCGTTGGTATAACCAACCAGCGACACGATCTTCATGCCGGCACGCTGGCGTTGTTTGCGCTGCAGGCTTCGGGTGTTCTGCACCTTGTCCAGCTTCTTTTTGACATCCTGGATGCGCTTGCGGATATAGCGCCGGTCCAATTCGAGCTTCTGTTCACCGGCACCGCGGGTCCCAATCCCGGCCCCCAGACGGCTCATGGCCGCACCCTTACCGGTCAGACGCGGCAGGCGATACTCCAGCATTGCCAGTTCGACCTGCAGTTTTCCTTCATTGGAGCGGGCCCGCTGACTGAAAATATCCAGGATCAGCATGGTGCGGTCGATCACTTTGAAGTCCAGTTCTTCTTCCAGATTGCGCAGTTGAACCGGCGACAACTCCCGGTCAAAGATGATCAGATCCGGCTCCAGCTCGGCAGCCAGATGTTTCAATTCCTGCAATTTGCCACTGCCAATATAAGTGGCATTGTGGATTCGCTCCCGGGCCTGCACCAACGTGGCGATCACTTCTGCGCCAGCAGCTTCGGTCAAGCCTTTCAGCTCCTCCATGGAATCATTTATGTTGGCATCAGCTCTGCGGCCCAGATCTGCCCCGACCAGAATTGCTCTTTCGGTTTTTTCTGCCTGCATTGCTTGGCTCCTTTGCTTTTCCGTGCTTTTTTCCTGTTGCGCTGGTTGGCTTGCTGTCAGTTTGCTTCACTCCATGATTTTTCTCCGTTCGAGCCAGCAAGCCCTGCGGCGAACTGTTGATCAGATCCACTCTCCCGCAGCTTTGCAGGGCTTCCCTGACCAAATTGCGGTTGCGGGGATCCCGGTATTGCAGTAAAGCTCGTTGCCATCTGCGC
>JAGFXV010000303.1 GCA_017861475.1 Bacillota bacterium
CGAAGCTTGGGAAATGTGCTTGAAGCGGTCAGTTCCTTGGGGCAAATACGGATAATCTTACGATAAAAATACTATACCCATTGATTAGATTCAATCATATTCATTATACTAAAATTTTAGGAAAGGGAAAAAGTCAAACGGTACGTTCTGCCATTGACGGGGTGTGTTAAAATTATCCTGAAATGAATACAGTTTACAACCAGAATAGTTATTGAAATTAAACAACTGCCGCTTGCGTATAACTTTGTGAAGAGGAGGAAAGAGTGAGTATGCAGGATATAAAAAAAGAAATGATTCAAAATTATACCCAAAAGTATAGCAAAATCTGTAATGAAAATAATTTGGTCGATTTCAGTCTGTATGAAAAATATGGTGTCAAGCGTGGCCTCAGAGATATAAACGGCAGGGGAGTCGTCACCGGAATAACCAATATCTCATTAATCAAGTCATATGATGAATTTGAGGGCAAAAGCATCCCTTGTGACGGGGAATTGTACTACCGCGGATATAATATTTTTGATTTGGTAGACGGATTCGTTGGTGACAACCGCTATGGGTTTGAAGAAATAACCTATCTGCTGCTGTTCAGCAAACTTCCCGATCAGAATGAATTGACAGAATTCCAGGAAGTGCTGGCTGGGTGCAGAAAACTGCCGAGAAATTTTGTGCGGGACGTAATCATGAAGGCGCCCAGTAAAGACATTATGAACTCTTTGACGAAAAGTATTCTCACCCTGGTTTCCTACGATGACCGGGTATCTGATTTATCACTGGATAATATATTAAGACAGTGCCTTACACTGATAAGCATTTTCCCCATGCTGGCTGTTTACGGGTATCATGCCTACAATCATTATGAATGCGGGGAAAGTTTCTATATTCATAGACCGGATGACAAGCTTTCCGCAGCAGAAAATATATTAAGAATGTTAAGGCCCGATAAGAAGTATTCGGAGGTTGAGGCCAAGGTACTGGACGCTTCCCTGGTTCTGCATATGGAACACGGCGGCGGGAATAATTCCACTTTTACGACCCGGGTCGTTACTTCTGCGGGGACTGATACATACTCAGTTATTGCCGCTGCCTTATCATCCCTGAAGGGGCCCAAACATGGGGGGGCCAATAATAAGGTTATCGAGATGGTAAAAGACATAAAATCACATGTTACAGACACTACGGATGAAGAAGAGGTAAGGGGATATTTATCCAAAATTCTTAACAAGGAAGCATTCGACAACAGAGGCCTGATATATGGTATGGGTCATGCCGTGTATTCTATTTCTGATCCCCGTGCAGAAGTATTTAAGGGGTTTGTAGAAAAGTTGGCTGATGCCAAAGGCAGGAGGCCGGATTTTGAACTTTATTCCATGATCGAGAGAATTGCTCCCGAAGTGATTGCCGAAAGACGGCCCATCTACAAGGGAGTCAGTGCCAATGTAGATTTTTACAGCGGGTTTGTTTACAGCATGCTGGACATCCCCACCGAGCTGTACACGCCCATGTTTGCCATCGCCAGGATCGTGGGCTGGAGTGCGCACCGCCTGGAGGAACTGGTCAATGTGGACAAAATAATCAGGCCGGCTTATAAAAGCATTGTTTCATTTAAAGATTACCTGGACATCAATGCTCGCTAGGGAAGCAGGGGGACGTTCTTTTTGCTTCCCCCGGGTTTTCTTAAAAGACTTCCCAACCACCCGGTTTCGAAGCATCACCTCTAAAAGAATCAGATCCTTCATCAGCAAACTCGGGCCAACCTTTTCACGATATCGAACGCATAAGGCCAATTCTCAGCTGGCAAACTTCCTGAAGTGTAACATTACTATTATGATTTCGACAAATTGTGCTATTCCAATGGGTTATTATTAAATAAGGGCCAGGGAGATCAAGGAGGCTATTTTGGATGAAGGATGAAGACAAGACAAAGCAACAACTTATAGTTGAATTAAATGAAATGCGGCAAATGCTTACCGAACATAAACGAATGGAAGAGGCTTTGCGCTTGTCGGAGGAACGTTTTTCCAAAGCCTTTAATGCCAGTCCCTGTACGATGGCAATTACTTCTTTGAAGGATGGCCGATTCCTCGACGTTAATGATAATTTTTGCCACATTGTTGGTTTTGCTCGTGAAGAAATAATAGGGCATACATCATTGGAAATAGGGTTTTGGCTGGATCGGGTAGACCGCGAGTTGATCATTCGATCCATTGAGAACAAAAATCCGGTTCGAGATTTGGAAATTAATTTCTGCAGGAAAAAAGCAGAACCACGCCTGGGATTATACTCTGCAGAAGAGGTTGATATTAATGGAGAACCATGCATACTAAGCATCATTACGGATATTACTGAGCTTAGAAAAATGGAGGTTGAAATAACCCGCCTGGATCGGCTTAATCTGGTAGGAGAAATGGCAGCCAGCATCGGTCATGAAATCAGAAACCCGATGACAACCGTACGCGGCTTTCTGCAGATTTTGCAGGAAAACGAGGATTACCAAAATGAGATAGAATACTTTATGCTGATGATAGAAGAGGTGGACAGAGCCAACGCTATCATTACGCAGTTTCTTTCGCTGGCCAAAGACAAGCTGGTAGAACCTAAATCTTTGAGTTTAAATGAAATAATAAGAAAATTGGAACCGTTGCTTCGAGTCAAAGCCATAAGTCGGAATCAATATATAGAGTTGGAATTAAATGATGTGCCGGATCTGATCCTTGACAGCGAGGAAATTCGACAGATGATCTTTAATTTTGTTGATAATGGACTGGAATCTATGTCTTCGGGCGGAGAGGTTACGATAAGAACATTTATGCAAAAGGGATGTGTGGTGCTGGCGGTTCAGGATCATGGTCAAGGAATCGCTCCCGAATTACTTGATAAGCTGGGGACGCCCTTTTTTACTACCAAGGAACAGGGGACGGGATTAGGACTGCCCGTCTGCTACAGAATAGCTGCCCGATATAATGCCAAGATCGACATAGAGACCAGTTCGAGAGGTACCACCTTTTACGTTAGATTCCCAATCCAATCTCCATCATTAAGAACGGATTGACTCACCAGTACAATAGAACAGCCACACCTTGTGCACGCTTCCCCAAAGCAGCCGAAAAATTTCTATCCGGCTGCTTTAAATATTTTGTAACGAATTTGATTTTTGATAGTCTTATGGATGAGAGTGAGGTGAGAAAGATCTTTTATGTTTTCACAAGAGTGATTATCTAACTCCTTATCGTTCTGTCATAGAAGGTAAAAGAAAAATGGGTTCTACTTAATACTTGCATAAGCCAGATGCTGATTGCTGACAGCACGATAACTGTCCGGACGGCCATCAAAATATCTTTTTTGGATGTCGGCCTGGTTTAAATTTTCCAGCAGATGTAATCCGAGGGGAGCAAGATCTGCCGCCAGTGCGGATGGATCAAAGCCTGACTTGATAGGCTCGTTCACCTTTTGGGACAAGGTTTTCCGAACTTCTGAAGCGGTTTTGCCGGGAGTTTCGTTATCCAGGTAGTCGAAAAT
>JAGFXV010000304.1 GCA_017861475.1 Bacillota bacterium
TATCTATCCGGGAGATAGAGTAGCCATTTTGGGCAAGAACAGACATCAATGGGTAACTGCATTCTATGCCGCTGCCAAGGCCGATGCCATTACAGTTCCCTTAAATTGGCGCCTGCATCCGGCTGAACTTGCCTATCTCCTGGAAAACAGCGGCGCCGCTGTATTGGTCTATGACAGCGAATTTACAGAGCTGGTAGACAAGATGCGCGCTGACATTCCAGTTAAATCCTATGTCAGAATCGGCGGCGAGGGACCCGATATTGAGTTTGAAGAAGCGCTGCAGGGAAGAGCGACAGAAGAACCCTGCTTTACATCAGGCGGAGAAGATACCGCCATTATAATGTATACTTCAGGAACTACCGGCAATCCCAAAGGAGCCATGCTGACTCATAATAATATGTTTTTTGTTACGGCCGGGCATTGTCATACAATTAGCTGGAAATACAAAGATCGTTTCCTGTCTATAGCGCCATTGTTTCACATCGGCGGGCTGGCTCCCATGTTGACCAATATACATTGTGGAGCCAGCTGCGTCTTTTTGGCAGATTTCAATCCGGTAAAAGTGTGGGAACTGGTTGTTCAAGAAAAGATCACCTTTATGATGACAGTTCCGGCCATGGCTGCCGCCATGCTTATGGTGCCGGGCATCGACAAGATGGATCTATCCTCTTTGGAGCACATCGTTTGCGGCGGATCGCCAGTGCCGGAGAGCATTATTATAAAGTATAAGGAACTGGGCATTGAGGTGGAAAATGTTCTGGGTATCACTGAATATGCCGGAGCAGTAACCTTCTGGACGCATGACATGGGTTGGGATAAACATACCTCCGTAGGCAAAGTGATTTTCCATGGTGATCTTAAAATTGTAGAATTATTTACCCGTAAGGAACTGCCCAGCGGGCAAACAGGAGAACTTTGCGTCATGGGGCCGCAGGTTTTTAAAGGTTATTGGAACAACCCCGATGCCACCAGCAAGGTTTTGGTTGGCGGTTGTTATTATTCCGGTGATCTGGGCGTAAAAGATGAGGATGGCTTTATTTATATCGTTGATCGGTTAAAGGATATGATTATCAGCGGCGGAGAAAATATTTATTCAGTTGAAATTGAAGCGGTTATTGCCAAACATCCGGCCGTTGCTGAAGTTGCTGTGGTAGGCAAACCGGATGACAAGTGGGGCGAGGTCCCGGTCGCCTTTGTGGTCAAAGCTGCTCATGCCCAAGTAAGCGCTGAGGATATAATGGACTTTTGCTCACAAAGCCTGGCGAAGTTCAAGTGTGTCAAAGAAGTCATATTTATTGATGCGCTGCCGCGAAACGCGGTCGGTAAACTGAAGAAAAATGTTTTACGGGAGCAGTTAAAGAAAAATTAAGAAATAAATCAGGCTGGCTCCAATCCTAAAATGGATCGGAGCCAGCCATTTTTTCAGGCACTATTTAATATTGCAGACGAACTAGATATTCCAGGCGGCGCTGGCGCCGCTTTCGGTTGCTTCAATGATACGCCCGGTTTTTTCGGCGTCGCCTACGATGGTATAGGGTATGCCCGCTTTTTCCAGTTGCAGCGCAAGTTCGTTGCGCGGTTTGGTCCCCAGCGCCAGGATGATTTGTTTGAACGGTCCCATTTTGGTTTCCTGATCATTATTTTTTACGGTGACATACTCGCCGTCAATATTTTGCACCTGGGCACCGAATAACTGCTTCACGCCTTGTTTTTGCAGGCGTTTATGGAGCATATAGCCATGGGATCTGAGCAACGAAACCGGAGACTGGGGCAAAGCTTCAACCACAGTGATATCCTTGCAGCCACGATCACTCAGGTAATCCGCAGTTTCCAGTCCGGTCAGTCCTCCGCCGATAATCAGCAGCGGGTCCATGCCTTCCACCTGCTGGTTCAATATCTTCCAGGCCGAGCAGACGTTGGGCTGGCCTATGCCGTCAATCGGCGGGATCATATTTTCGCCGCCGGTAGCCATAATGACATGGTCGGGTTTGCCGGCAATAATTTTATCGGCTGTCATAGGCACGCCTGTATTGATTTCAACGCCCAGTTTTTCAGCTCTGGAGATCAATTTACCAATCCAATTGCCGTAAGCCTGTTTATGGGGAGCCTGGGCAGCCAGACTGACCTGTCCGCCGGGTTTGTTATCTTCTTCAAATAAACTTACTTTATGTCCCAGACGCGCAGCTTCACAGGCAGCGGTAAGGCCGCCCGGGCCAGCCCCGATGACCCACACATTACGAGAGGTTGAGGCGGGTTCAGCCGGATAGAGCAGTTCCTGTCCGGTCTCAGGATTGATCGCACAGCGAAGCGACTGTTGCTCAAAGATCAGTCTTTCAATGCAGCCCTGGTTGCAGGCAATGCACTCAATCGTATCTTCCGGGTGGCCCTCCCGGGCATTGATAAGAAAATTAGGATCAGCCAGGGTCTGACGGCCGAAAGCCACCATGTCAGCATCTCCCCGGGCGATGATTTCATCGGCCAGCGCAGGATCGGTAAAACGTCCGACGGCAATGACCGGGACGTCAACCACTTCCTTGATTTTGGGGGCCAGATAACTGTTAAATCCCGGCGCATATTCGATCGGAGCGGAAGTAATGCCGGCCGGGCTGCCATGGGTGCCGAAGGAGGCGTGGATAATATCTGCTCCCGCCGCCACAAACATCGGGACAATAGTCTGCATATCTTCAACCGTCCAGCCTCCCTTGATGGCTTCTTCAGCGGAAACCCGCAATGATATGGGGAAATCATCACCTACCTGACGGCGCACCTCCTGAAGGATCTCAACAATAAAACGGGCACGTTTTTGCAGATCTCCGCCATATTCATCCTGGCGTTGATTGCAATTGGCCGACAAGAATTGGGCCAGCAAATATCCGTGGGCACCATGGATTTCCACCGCATCAAAGCCCGCTTTTTTGGCCCGGAGCGCGGCAGTTCCAAAAGCAGCAACGACTTCCTGAATATCATCGATACTCATCTCGCGGGGTTTAATGCCGTAAACGAAACTGGCCAGAGGAGAAGGGCCCATGGCCATTCCTTTTTTCAGCATGTAAAAGCTTTCTCGACCGGCGTGATGAAGCTGCATGGCGACCTTGCTGCCATGGGCATGAGCGATCTCCGCCATTTGTGCCAGGCCGGGGATATAAATATCATCATATATTCTGAGGGAGGTGGGACCGGCGGTGCCACTGGGGTGTACGGAAATAATTTCGGTAATGACGAGACCGGCACCGCTTTTGACCCGGCGTTCAAAATAGGCCAGATTGGCAGCGCTGACGGTGCCATCCCGGTTGGATAACCCGGTACCCATCGGCGGGATCACTACCCGATTGGGGATTTCCATGGATTTTACTTTTAAAGGGGCCAGCAAATGTTCCAAATTACTCATTCTCATTTTCCTTTCAAATTAAGCATTATAAACTGCAAAAAGATTTGCGTACCCGGACTTGAACAATTATTATTCGAACAATTTGTACCCAAACATTTTATATAAGTATAATTTACTATTTTCT
>JAGFXV010000305.1 GCA_017861475.1 Bacillota bacterium
TTGATAACCGCCAGGATAACCATTTCCTCGCCGCTGTATTCTTCTTTATATGAAGCGATCACACAAACCGTCATCATGGTCCCTTCCATATAGACGGTAAATAAGTCTCCCCTATTCAAGTTGATTCCTCCAAAGCAAACCATCTACAAAAACTGCCTCAACCGTGGAACGGAAATCAAGCGGATGACCGTTGAATATAACCAAATCAGCTCGTTTTCCAGCTTTTATACTACCCAATTCGTTTTCCACCTTTAAAAATTTAGCTGGCACCATGGTAAGAGCCTGCAAGGCTTTCTCCTCGCTCAATCCTTCCCTTACTGCCAGGGCTGCACATACCCTGAGATGCTCAATGGGAACAACGGGATGATCAGTGATCAGCGAAAACTCTACGCCTCTTTCCGCCAACAGTCGTGCATTTTTGAAAGATACTGCCTTCATTTCAACTTTGGCACGGTTGACCAGCAACGGTCCTAAAAAAACACCGACATTTCTTTTGAGCAACTCGTCAGCAACCAAATGGGCTTCCGTACCATGCTGAATCAGAAGATCAATATGAAATTCATCCATAATGCGCAGCGCAGTGATTATATCATCCGCCCGGTGTACATGCAGCAAAAGCGGCATCTCCCGGCGGAGGACCTTGAAAATTGCCGCCTGGGCATAAGCGTCGCCGTCATTAATATCCGGTTTATCGATCACCCGTGAGGCTTTGAACAGAGCTTCCCGCAGCAGACTGGCACTGGCCATACGGGTCTGCGGAGTCTTCTTTTCTGCGCCATACACTCGTTTGGGGTTTTCTCCCAAGGCAGCTTTTAAACCCCAGGGGTTTTTATAGATCATATCAGCAGGTCCTGACGCCATCGTTTTCAGGAAAGCTGCCTGACCTCCCAGGATATTGGCACTGCCAGGCATTATCATGGCTCGGGTTATTCCTCCGCGCAGGGCATCAGTAAAACCAAGGTCGAAGTAGTTGATTCCGTCAATGGCTTGCAGGTAAGGAGTCACGGGGTTGGTGATCTCGTTGACATCATCCCCTACAATCCCGTAAATCTCTTCTTCCAGACCAAGGTGCGTATGCGAATCGATGAAACCTGGACAAATGTATTTACCCTGCGCCTCTATAACGGTATAACTTTCGGGAGGTTGCGTGCTGTCATCTATGTGCCGTATCCGGTCACCTTCAATTAAAATCATGGCATCGTTGATGATACCGGACTGATCCATGGTAATTATCTTTCCGCCTCGAATCGCATACATCTTTCCGATTTCCTCCCCTGTTCTATATTCTATGATGGTTTAACCGTCGCGGTTCGGATGTTTCACTGCCATTATCTTCAGTTTAAAAATGTTTAGATTTCTCCACCAAAGCAGCAAATAAGCTGCGGGAATAATCATCTTTCATACATTCGGGATGCCACTGTACCCCCAGATAAAATGATCCTGTCCGGCTTTCCACTGCTTCGGCGATACCGTCACCGGCCAAAGCGCATATGGCCAGACTTTCACCCTCCCGGTCAATCGCCTGGTGATGAAAACTGTTTACCCGGATGCGATCAGTTTGAACGATACTGCTTAACAGGCTGTCGCTTTTGATTAATATATCATGAATCGGATAGTCCCGGGGAGCTTTTTGGTCATGCAGTCGTTCGCCTTTTATATCCTGAACAAGCGTTCCGCCTGCAGCAATATTTAAAACCTGACACCCCCGGCAGATTCCCAGAGCGGGTTTACCGCTGGCAAGTGCCATACGTGCCAGTTGTAATTCAAATGCATCCCTCAGGGGGCTCACTTCGCCAAGCTCCTTATCCGCAGCCTTCCCAAACAAATACGGATCAATATCCCCGCCGCCCGAAAACAATATCCCGTCACAAAGAGTAAAATATTCAGCACACAGATCAACCGCCCGGGTAACCGGCAGAATCAGTGGTAATCCCCCGGCTGCACAGATCGAGTCGGTATAATAATCACGCAGACAAAATAAATTCTCAGTCTGTTTGTAATTACAGGTTATCCCAATTACAGGCTGCAAATTTTTCCCTCCCTCTCCGTTTAACTATAAAAACCAATAGATAATTTAGCACCATTCCCGTTATAAAATTTAATCATTTACCTGGCCAAAGCTTTAAAAATAAGGCAGGTTCCTTTAAAGAACCTGCCTTGATGCTCTGAAAATATATTATTATGTATTTTGTTTTCGAGGTAATTCAATACTGATGGCCAGAGCCTGATCAACTTTTTCCATCGTCTCCTCATTCAGCACTGCCACTCGCTGTTTCAGGCGCTTCTTGTCTATTGTTCTGATCTGTTCAGTCAACACCACCGAGTCTCTTTCCAGCCCGTACTGTTTTGCTTTTAATTCAACATGGGTTGGCAGCTTGGCTTTATTAATCTGTGAGGTAATGGCCAGCACGATTGTCGTAGGGCTATACTGATTGCCAATATCATTTTGGACCACCAGCACCGGTCTTAATCCACCCTGCTCAGATCCTATCACCGGATTCAGCTGGGCAAAGTAGATTTCACCTCTTTTAATCATAATGTCAATCACTCCAGCACTTTTTGCTCTGGTAACTCCTTGTATGCTAATTTTGTTTATCTTCCCCGGCAATGCAAAGATTAATTGCTGCCATTTCCTGGTATCCCTTCTTCATTTGTTCAATCATTAATGATTTCTTTCGTTCCTCCAGATATAAATCAATGGCTTCCCTGACTATGGTACTGCGATTTTTATTTTCAATATGTGATAATTTATCAATTTCATCCAGGAGGTCTGCAGATACATTGATTACGATTCTTTTGGAGTCGGGCAAAAAGAACACCTCCATACAATAAATGTGTTTTGACATACATATATTATATAGACATGAACTTTCAGCCGCAAATCCAATAATTGTTTAATCATGATTCAATATAAATTCTGGGTATACGGCGGCCAACGTTACAAACGATCTCATAATTGATTGTTCCCACAATTTGAGCCAAATCATCAACAGTAATCCCGTCCTCAGGCCGGCCAAAAAGAGTCACTTCATCACCCGTTTTTACACCCTCAACGCCTGTCACATCAAACATACACTGATCCATGCATACATTGCCAATCAGGGGGACTTTCTGTCCCCGCACCATAGCCCAGGCCTTATTGGATAAAAGTCGGCTGTAACCGTCTGCATAACCAATTGGCACAGTTGCTACCAGGGTATCCTTCGGGGTGATATAAGTCCGGCAATAAGAAACAGATCTGTTAGGTGGCAAAGTTTTAAGAAAACTTATACGGGTCTTCAGCCGCATCACCGGTTCAAGCGGAAGATTATCCTTTTTGACCTGTGCGGAAGGATAAAGACCGTACATGATAATTCCACTGCGGACCATATTATACCGGGTTTCAGGCATATCCATAATAGCCGCACTATTAGCCAGATGTTTAATGGGTATATGAATATTCATTGTTTCAAGACGCTGAATGAAATCATTGAACTGTTGATCTTGCTGGCGACT